>CAZQSV010000007.1:0-14169 GCA_964596305.1 Candidatus Woesearchaeota archaeon | reverse complement strand
TAGATGTTAAAATGGCTGAGGAGACCTGGGAGAAGGCTTTAGAACTTCTTGAAGGCGATTGTCCAAAAGAAAAATGTGAATGGTGCTCTTAGGTGTTCTTAATAAAGGATCTATTTTTATACAATAATTATTAAAACATCTTTTTTTAATAGATAACATGAAAAGAGGAAAAACAGAAATCAAAGCAATTATTTTTGATATTGGGGGAGTTCTTCAAGTTGGAGGATATTCAAATAAACCCTTTAAGAATCATAGAACACTCGGGGTTCATAATTATGTTTCAAAAGAACTCAATCTTTCTTTAGATCAATACTTTGATGCAATTGATACAGTTTATGCAGATTCTATAGAAGGTAAGATTCCTATAAAAGAAACATTAGAAGAGATGGCAAAAAATCTTAAAACCTCTGTTAAAAAATTAGAGAGATTTTATTTTAAAGCATACAGAAAATATTTCAAATTTAATGAACAGCTTTTTAAACAAGCCCTGAAATTTAAAAAGAGAGGTTATAAGATTGCAATTTTATCAGACCAATGGTATCTTTCAAAAGAAGCTCTTGTGAATCTTCAATTAAAAAAGAATTTCAATCCGATTATCATCTCATGTGATGTAGGAGTTAGAAAGCCAAATCTAAAAATCTATAGGTTAATTTTAAAAAAACTAAAGATCCCTGCAAAAAATTGTCTTTTTATTGACAACCAAGAATGGAACATCAAACCTGCTAAAAAACTTGGCATGAAAACGATTCTATTCAAAAATAACAAACAAACAATAGGAGAATTGAAGAAATTTTAAATGAGTAAAAAGCCAAACATCAAAGTTGTTGTTCTATCAATAATTGCATTAGTTTTTATTTTTCTTGCATTTCGTTTTGACTGGTTGTTTCTTATAGGAGCTGTTATAATCATGATTATAAATCAGAGAGAACTTCTTAAAAAGAAATAGGATTATCATTTCTTTTTCCTTAAAACATGAACTCCTTCTTTTGCTACAAAGAGCCCAAGAATAAACATTAACAAAGATATGCCTGCAAGAATGAAGTTTCTCTCGCTAAAATACCCTCCTGTTCTAAATGTTAAGTAAAGTAATGCTGCCATGGTTGTAACAAGCATTAAAATTGCAGGGATTATAATAAATTTAACTTTTGTTTTCTTAGAGATAAAGAATGAAGCAGCAACTATCATAGATACTGCAGCAATCAATTGATTAGAGCTTCCAAATAACTTCCATAAAGCTTCATAAGTATTTGTGACTGCTAGAAGCCATGCAGGAATCAGTATAATGAACATTATTAAAATCCTATTTTTTAAATTCTGAGCTCCAAAAATTCTTGGGAACTTCTCTGAAATTATAAATCTATTTAGTCTAGTTGAAGTATCTACAGAGGTTAATATGAATTGGTTTACCATAAATGCCCCAAGCAACGCCACGAAACTTCCTGTTAATATTGGGATTCCCATACTGCCTACAATATTCCCAAATCCAGAAGAAAATAAGATTATCCATCCTTTTTCCAGAGCAAACTGAAAACTTCCTTCACCAGTGCCCCAACCAACTCCAGCGATTACAACTATTGTAACAACTATTGCTAACAATGCTTCAAGGATCATTCCTCCATAACCTATTGCTTTTCCATCTGATTCTTTTTGAAGCTGTTTGCTTGTTGTTCCAGACGCAATTAATGAATGAAACCCAGAGATGGCACCACATGCAACTGTGATGAATAGGATTGGCCATAATGCGAATCCACTCCCACTAACTCTTGCAGGAGCATTAATTGAAGGGTTTACAACTAAAATCCCAATTATCCCTAAAAAAAGAAGTATCATTAGTTGTATTGAGCTTAAGTAATCTCTTGGTCTGAGCAGAATCCCGACAGGAACAACAGAGGCGATTCCAGCATACAAGAGGATTATTGTGATAAGAATATTTTTTAACAAAGCAGCCTCTATAATAAAATTAATTGGAACTCTTACACTTATCCAGACAGAGAAAAAAATCAAGATCATAGCAATTATTGTAGAGATCTTATAATTCCAATTAAGTTTTTGAGTGCCAAATCCAAGAATGATAGCAATAATTGTAATTGTCAATAGGGGGATAATTAATCCAGGCTGTCCAATAATGCTCTCTGCTGCAGAAACACTGAAGACTGTTATTATAAGAAGGAGGGTAATGAATATCATAATCCCAAAAAGAGTTCCAGCTCTTGAGCTTAGATATTTTTCAGCAATGTTTGAGATTCCTTTTGCTTTATTTCTGACAGAAGCCATAAGAGAAACAAAGTCATGCACAGCACCCATGAAAACAGAGCCAAGAGTGATCCATAAAACAACAGGCAGCCAACCAAAATAGCTTATAGCAATAATTGGTCCGATAATAGGTCCGGCCCCGGCAATAGAAGCAAAATGATGCCCGAACAAAATTGGTTTTTTTGCCGGAGAGAAATCAATTTCATCTTTCTGTTTTACAGCAGGAGTAATATTTTTATCATTAATCTTGATTCTTTTTTCAACAAATCTCCCATAAACCCTATACCCAAAATAAAGCCACAAAAGAGCAAGTAACAAAATCCATATTGATTTCACTTTTCTTTTTTTACCTCTTTTATAATTCTACTTAACCACTTGACTATTAAAAATCTAACTATTATCTTTTGAGAAAATAAGGCAAAATCAATTAGAAAAAATTTTTTCTGCCCAATTCGTTTCTTTATTAAATCTTTTATTAATATAGAATACCTCTTTAAAAGTGTCTTTTAGTTTTTTGCTTTGATAATCATCTTTGTCTGGGCTAGTGATATAGGCAAATATTTCAGCATCAAGATAAGGCCAGCGTTTTTTAACATTTTGAGTATGATCTATCTCAAGTTTAGAATTTCCAAGTTCATAAGTTATATGTTCCATGCTTAAATGAGATCCAAATTTGTTTTTAAACTTTGCACCCTTTTCCTTAAGTCTTTTTTTAAGTTCTTCTAGTCTATAATCCATTAATACACCATTTAAGATAATAGGGGGATAATACTTTCTTTTCATTTTTATCCTTTAGTTTACTAATTTAATTAAGCCTTACAGATTTATGTATTTTTCTATACTCTCTTACTTATCTTCTTCGCTGTCTTTTAAAGATTTATTCTGATTCCTTTGATTTTTCAGCTTCTTTTACCTCAACCTTCTTGTTTTCTTCTCTGTCTTTCTCTTCTTTTCCTTCTGGCTGGTTTTCTTCCTGATCCCTTTGAGGTCTTGCTTCTTTTACAATAAGCTTTCTACCTTCAACATCTTTTTCAGACATCTCTTTTATAGCTTTGTCTGCGTCAGCGTCTTTTTTGTAGGTAACAAAACCAAATCCTCTGGATCTTCCAGTGTACTTGTCTGCGATCACAATTGCGTCTTCAATTTCACCATATGGAGAAAAAAGTTCTTCAAGTTTAGCCTTTGTAACACTCCAAGGTAGGTTTCCGGTATAAATTCTTTTACTCATTTAGCCCTCTTCATTTGTTTCATTTATTTTAGAACAAGACTAGGCCTGTCCACTTATCTTTAGAAAAAGAGACCACTTTTATAAAGTTAACTGTCTTTTCAAGAATATGAAATGTGAAAAATGCGGTTATGAATCCAAATCTAATAAAAAAAAGTTTGGGATAACTCTTTGTGAAATCTGTTATTATTTCTCTCCTGAAGAGGAAAAAGCCGTTCAACCATATGTAGATGAAAAAATTCCTGGAAAAGTTCTTGAAACCTTTAGGAAAAATCATGTTCCGAGTGGAGAAAAACAGAAACGAGGAATGATAAAAAAAGCTGTGAAAGGAAGTTTGATGTCAAGAGCGCCTTTTGGCTATAAAATTCAAGAGGGCAAGCTTATTATTGCAGAAAACTATAAAGAAGTTGAAGAAATTTTTGATGAATTCCTAAATAACAAAATTAGCTTAAGACAGCTTGCTGAAAAACATAACTTTTCTGTTAACGGACTTAAAAAAATCCTCAAAAACTTTACTTATATAGGAAAGATAAAATTCAACAATCAGGTCTATCAGGGAACTCATCAGCCAATTATCTCTGCAACTTTATTCAATAAAGTCCAAGATAAATTTGAGAATCTTGGAATAAAATAAGAAAATTACCTAAAGCTACTTTGCCTTTTTCTTCTTGCCTTGCTGTCTCCAGGTTTATATGCTTCTTTCCTTCTAACATCTGCTACAAGAAGAAATTTATCATATGCTAAAAAGGCTTTTTCAAGTTCTTTGTTTTTTGTGAAATCGACAATAGCTCTCGCCAAAGCAAGCCTTGCAGATTCCACCTGGCTTTTGCTTCCGCCGCCACGAACATTTATAGAAACATCAAAATTAAATTCTCCAAGAACATCTTTTGCTATTCTTAAGGGTTCTTCTATTTTGAGTCTATCAAATACTTGAAGATTCTCATAAGGTTTTCTGTTTATTATTATCTTTCCAGAACCTGGTGTGGCTACTGCTCTTGAAACAGCGCTTTTTCTCTTGCCCGAAGTAATTATTTTTGTATTTATTGTCTTCATTTTATTCTCTGTTTTCTATTATCTCTTTAACATTGATGAATTTTGTTGTTTTTCTTTTACCTGCAACAATCTTTTTAGAATTTTCAAATTCTTTTGGAACCCCTATATAACACTTTATTCTTCTTAAAGATTCTTTTCCACGCCCTTTTCTGTGTGTTGGAAGCATCCCTCTTATTGCTCTTCTTACAATCAAATCCGCACGTCTTGAATGTTTTGGTCCTTGTTGCCCGCTTCCTACCCTTCTTCTTTTCCTGGCAAAGTTTTCCTTAATGTCTTTTTTATTTCCAGTGATTATCACATAATCACAGTTAAGTATAACAATTTCTTCTCCTTTCATAGCCTCTTTAGCCACATAACTTGCAAGTCTTCCCATTGTTGCATTTTTACCATCAATTATTTTCATATTTTTTCCTCCTTACTTTTTAAAATCCGGATATTTTTTCCTCCAGGATTTTTTTTGATTTCTTCCATAATATCTAAATGAGATATTTTCCCTTTTTCTAATCTCTCTTTTGCCTTTCCAGAAAAATTTAGAGCAATAATTTTTATCTTCTTGGTGATTTCTCCCTGTGAAAGAACTTTTCCAGGAACCACGACTGCTTCTCCTTCTTTTGTCTGACTATCAATTTCTCCAAGATTTAAATTTACAAAATTTCTTCTTGGTCCGGAAAGAATCGCAGCAACTTCTTTCCAGGATTCATTCTTTTTCGCAGCTTTTATTGTTTCAACTAACTCTGGGTTTGTTTTTCTTTCAATCTGTTTACTTATTTTTGTTTTTGATTTCATTTGAATAACGAGAAATATTAATTCCCGCTTACGCGATTAACTCGCAGGTATATTTTCGGCTTCAGTTCGCCTCATCAGCATAGGAATCGTTTACCTATGGAATATATTTTTATGATTTTATTAATTTATAAAGCTTTTGACAGGGAGAGAATTTTCTAAAAGAATTATATTGTAAATAATATTTTAAATATATTTGGAAATGCGGGAAGAAGGATTCGAACCCTCGTAGGCACTAAGCCAATGGAGCCTTAATCCATCCCATTTGACCACTCTGGCATTCCCGCATAAACTAAGATAAAATCTTCTATTTTAAAATGTTCTTAATCTTTTTCAGAAAGAGTTAGATGGCTTTATTAAAGCTTTTTCCTAGAGATGAGAGGTCTTTTTTCAAAACCTCTATTGAACTTAAGAAAACATTCTCAGGGCTTGTCTGGCCAAAAGATTCAACAGTTATGACAAGCTCATTTTTTTCTTCAATATCTGCTTTCTTTCCCGCCTTTTTTATTAGCCCTTTACAAACATCAGCAACTTCTTTTTTTCCATCATCAATTATGATCACTTTATTCCCTTTTTCTTTCATCTTAGCATCAGGGCAGACTTTTTTTATTTCTTCATAAAAATCTTTATCAATAGCTATCTCTGAAACAAATCTATAAAACATCAATCCTGGAGAGAACTTAGCATGTTCAGAACCTTTTCCTATTTTTGTTGTTACAACAAGCTTTACCTCTTGTTTATCTGATAAGACAGTAATTGGGATTTTTTCATAAACCACTTCAAAATCTCCTTTTAAATCCCCTGAGTAAATCACACCCTCCTTTTTCAATTCCAGTTTTAACTTTCCCTGCTTTTTTCCTTTCTTTGATTTTAATGGAACCAATCCAAGTCTGTGAGCAATTGTTTCATCATAAAGTGCAGAGTCATTTCTTGAAATTTCTACTTCATCTATTGCTGCAATAGGTACCTGGCTAACGTATCTTCTGATAGAGTTTGCTATTGTTTCAGAGATTTCTGCTGTAAAAACGACCTGGTTTTCTGTTTTTTCTAATTTTTTCATTTTATATCTAGTTTTATTTGGTTTTTAATTTTTAAGGTCTCCTTCCTCTAAAACGACCACGCTTGGACGTGTTTTTAAGGTCTCCTTCCTCTTCGTCCTCCTTTCTTCTTAGGCCCTCCTCGCGGGTATTTTGTTGTATCTAAAATATTAAGTATCTTAAATCCTTCTCTTGATAGGCTTTTTACTATTGCGTTTGCTCCTGGCCCTGGCGCAGGATTTCCTGTTTTTGCTTTTATCCTAAAATAAAGAGATCCAACACCTTTTTCCTTAAGCCCCTCAGAGATTCTTTTTGCAATAAACATGGCAATAGTAGGATTTGCTTTAAGTCTTCCGTGCTTTGTGACCATTCCTCCTGAAACTTTTGAAAGAGTCCTCCCTGACATATCTGTTGCATGAACAATTGTATTGTTAAAAGAAGTATAAATATTTATAACTGCTTCTGCTTTCTCTCTCTCTTTAACCTTTTTCGGAGCAGATAATTCTCCTTTTTCCTGTTTTTGTATTTGTTCTGTTTCTTCCATTTTAAGATTCCTCTTGTGTGGCTTTAGTTTCTTGAGTTTCAGGTTGTTTGGATTTCTCTTTAATCTTCTTCTCCTTTTGGACTACAGTTATTTTATCTTCAAGATTTCTTGGGACAACATATGACGGACTATCAACAGCTCTGCCCTCTATTAAAACTTTCTTATGAGTAATTAGTTGTCTTGCCTTTTTTGGAGTTGTTGCAAGCTTTTTTTCAACAAGTATTGTCTGCAATCTCCTGTTCAAATAATCTTTTTTTGTTAAAGAGAGTACATCTCCAATTGAGTTAACTTCAAGACCTATTTTTTTAAGTCTCTCGAATAAAGCATTCTGTTCTTCAGGACTTGCAGAAATGAGCTTTTTTGCTTTTTCTCTTATCAATTTAATTCTTGCTTCTGCTTTCCAAATTTCTTTTTTATTTTTCAGGCCAAACTGTTCCTTAATAGCAGCTTCTTCTTCGATTCTTCCTTTGTCAAATGATCTTCTTGGCTTTGAGTATTTTTTATGTTTTCTTTTCATTTTTCTTTAAGCTTGTTTTTTAGTTTTCTTTTTAATTCCCATCGCCTTTGCTCTGTTCTTTCTGAAATTACTTCTTGTTCTCTGTCCCCGAACAGGAAGTCCTGCACTGTGTCTGATTCCCCTATAACTTTTTATTTTTTTCAATCTCTTAATATCAAAGTCTGTTCTTAACTCCAGGTCTGTTCCTGTCATGTGTTTGTTTTTCCCTGTTTCAAAATCATATCTCCTGTTAAGAATAAACTCTGGTACTTCAGGATTTTTTATGAATTCTGTTATTTTTTTAACTTCATCAGAAGTTAATGAACCCACCTTCCTCTTTTTATCAATCTTTAGTTTTTTACAGACCGCATTTGAAAGACCCCATGAAACGCCTTTTATCTTTGTAAGTCCGGGATAAATTCTCATACTCCCTTCTATATCTTGAGAAAGAATTCTGATCATTCTTTCTTCCTGTTTCTTCTCTTCAGTTTGTCTGTCTTTTTCTGTCTGCATTGGTTTTTGAGTTTCCTGAATCATTTTATTCTTTAAATTTATTTATTTACAAACAAGTTGTGTCTTTCAAAGCCTAAAAGTTCCTCCACCATTCTTTTTTCAACAGCTTTTTCAGGATCAGGAAGGTTTTGAATTCTTTTTTTCATCTCTTCAAAGCTTTCAAAAGGTTTTTCCTGTCGTGCTTGGAGTATTTCTTTCATGTGTTTTTTCCCAAATCCGGGGAGCATTTCTATTCTGTGAACTCTTTTGTTTATTGCTTCTGCTTTGTTGAAAAATTCAACAAATTCTTTTTCTCTTTCTTTCACTATTTTTCTTACGAATTCTTGAAGCTGAGTTTTTCCTGATTCAGTTAGCTTTTCACGATGAAGCCTTCCTAGAATATAATAAATTTTGTCTCTCTTTCCATCACCGATATAAACTTTTTCTTCAATTTCAAGAGAGATTCCTCTGCGCGGGACTAATTCCAAAAGAGTAAGGTTTATTTCTCCGATAGCCTGAGCTACAGGCATCATTTTCCTTTCCAAAGGATAACCGTTTGGAAGATAATCTAATATAATTGCGTATTCTTCTTTTCTCATTTTTCTTATTTGAATTCTTCAATTGTCTGAAGTATTTTTTTTGATTCATCTTCGTCAAGGCTGACATCACTGAAAATCTTATTTAAATCCTCCTGATTTTTTGGTAAAAGGTCAATCATCTTTGCTATATGCTCTGGCTTTACCTTTATTAAATCAAGAGTATTAATCTTTTTTCTTAGCTCTTCAGCCTTTTCAGGCTTAATTTTTACAAATTTTTTTATGAATTTCTTTACTTCTTCCTCTTTATCTTTCTCCCCCTTTATGTATTTAAGGGTCTCTGACATGCTTAATGCTTCTTTGTTTGTTATCATTTTTTTATCTTCTTTAAGTGGATTGGTTTAATTATAAATCTTTTTTCTTTATTAAAGTCTTTTATTTTTACAATGCAAGACCTTCCCCTCTTTTCTTCAACTATGCCTGTTCTGCCCTGAATTCTTTCAGGAAATTCTGCTTTTACAGAGGGCTTTCTTATAACAGAGACCATATCTCCTAATACTATCTCCTGAAAATACCTGCTTAGTTGCAATCCCTTATTTGTTCTTGTTTTTTTCTTTCTAGCCATGATTTACCCAAATTTATCCAATTTAAAAAACTATCTTTTAGTCATATTTTTACAAAATAGCCCTGATTATTTAGAATTAATACTCTGGGAATTCTTCATTTTCTGTCTCATTAATAGGGTTTGAAATAGATTCTGAAAAAGTTTCAGGCATGTTTGTTGAAACCAAGTCCCCTTTTTCTCTTGCCTCTTCCATATTTTGAATTATTGCATTGAACATTTTTTCACCCCAGACATTTTTTCCGCATCTCTCACAGAAATCAACAACACTTTCATTAGGAACTTCTTTCCCACAATAAATACATTTTTTAGTCATCATTTCCTCTTATTAATTCAGTCAAAATTTTGCAGAGTTTTTAAAGATTTGCTTTCACTTTAAGATACTTTAACTATCTAAAGAAGTTATCGTAACCTTTAAAAACAATTCTTCAGCAATAATACTATGATAATTCCTGTTAGATGCTTTAGCTGCGGAAAACCAATCGGCCATTTGTGGGAAGAGTTCAAAAAAAGAGTGGCTGAAGGAGAAAAACCAAACAAAGTTCTTAATGAGCTTGGATTGGAAAGATACTGTTGCAGGTCAATGTTTCTCGGTCAGGAAGATTATATCGAGCTTATAAGCAAATTCAAGAAGGCTTAATTTTAAAATATTAAATTTCTATAATTAAATTTTGTAGGAACTTCCAGCCACAACACTAGCCCTATTTTCATCATTTTCTCCATAAAGCCGATCCATCTCTTTATTTAATTCCCTTAAACGATTAATATTCGGCTTTAAAGGAGGATTATCTAAGTATTCTTCAAACTTTTCAACTTCTTTATTTAATTCCCTTAATTGATTTTGGTCTAGACCATCATGATAGTTACAAAAGTTTAAACTTTCTTCAAGATTTTCTAAAGCTTTAACTTTCTCTTCTATATCGAGCTCCATCTTATTAAAAAGATAATCTGCCAACATGTCAGCTACGATCTCTCTGAAAGGATACTTTATTTTTTCTTTTTCTCCTTTAAATTCAGTATAAGGACAATGAGAATTTAAGATATTATTACAGAATTCAAAAGGATCATTACATCTTTCTTTATCTACTGCATAATCCAAAAGATCCCCTAATGTATAATTCTTAACTTCTCTATTAAGAACTATATCTTCAAAGAATTGTTCTAGAGTATAAGGACAAAGTTTATTTAATATTACATCATCAAAAAAATTATCTATTGTATAACCCACTTTATTATTTAAAACAGTATTAACAAAAAAATCCTTCATTGAAGTATCAATTTTTTTATTCTTACTTACGCCATTAGAACCATAATACTTAAACTGATTTTCAAGAATTTTTTCAAGATCTTTTTCTTCTGTAATGATGCTGATTTCATTGGTTTTAATACCTTTTATTTCAATGTCTTCCATTTATTATCAATATACCTCTTATTTATAAATCTTCTGGTTAGTTATTACTTTTAAGGTATGACATCTCTAGTTAAGACTCCATCTTAGAAAATCAAGCGAGACAGCACCGTTGCTTCGCATCTTTTCGGATACTAACACAAGTGGCATAGGAGGCTTAACTTCTGTGTTCGGAATGAGAACAGGTGTTACCAACCTATTATGGCCGTCTCAAAAATTCAAGATTCTGGAGTTTTATAAATCTTTTTATATTGTCATTTTCTCTAATTTTTGTAAGAAAACATGATGTGGGTGTGCCGGAGTGGTCAAACGGGACGCGCTCAAAACGCGTTGGCTTAGTGCCTACCTAGGTTCGAATCCTAGCACCCACATAAATTATAAAAAACTAACTAAAAAAGTTCTTCCATCTCCTGATAAAGACCCAGGTAACCTTTAGAAAATAAAACAAACTTGTTTGCAGTAATCTCAATTCCAGACATCCCAGAGGAAAAAGATTCAGAAATATAGGATTCGTCTTCAGTCATTTTAAATATCTCTTCATAACTTGTTTTTAGAATCATATCAGGATTTTCAACAATTCCCCCTTCAACAAAAATTTCTCCTTCAGAGATCTCAATAGAATAATTTCTTTCGTCTATTTGTATTTGGATTGCAGGTCTTATTGATGTAAAAGGAATCTCCTGAAGATTGTAAAGCTTTAACTGTACTGCAGCATAATAAACAAAATCTTCTTCCATCTCCTCAAGGCTGATATTACTCAGATTTCCAAGTATTTCCTCAGGATTATTAAGGTTTCCTTCTTTCAATAAATCTTCAATATCCTCAATTTTAATCTCCTCTAAAATCAAACCATGCTCTTCAACAGGATGAATAATCTCACCATTTTTCATTCTTTCTTCGTATGTTTCAGTATAATCCGAAGTATTAAGGGCTTTGTAAACAAAAGACGAGGATAAGCCAGCGACGGCGATAATAAAAATAAGTATCAGAAGAATCTTTATTGGTCTTTTTGCCGGCCTCAACTCTTTTTTTGTTTGTTTATCCATTTGTTTATATTAAAATTAATATTTATAAATATTCTTTGTACTCTATTTATATGCCCGGGTAGCTCAGTCTGGATAGAGCGAAAGGTTCCTAACCTTTAGGTCGCAGGTTCAAATCCTGTCTCGGGCATTTGTCAAAGGGAACATTTATTAAAGAAAATTTAGATAATATTTTAAGCGCTGGTAGTTTAAAGGTAGAATTACTGGCTTCCAACCAGTTGATCCGGGTTCAATTCCCGGCCGGCGCATTTAAAAGAAAATGACAGAACAAAAAGAAAAAACAAAATTCAAGACCCGAGTATCAAGATTTCACGATAAATACTATAAGCACTTACTTTTGATTCCAGCCCTGATTTTGATTTTTTCCTTTATTTATATGGGAATTTTTTATTCTAATACTGGTGATTTTATTCATAAAGATATTTCCCTTACAGGAGGAACAACTATTACTATTAATGAAAAAATTGATTTAGAAGATCTTGAAGGGCATCTTACTGAAAAATTAGATAGTTTTAGTATAAGAGAAATATCTTCCTTAGGAACAGGAGAGCCGATAGCGGTTGTTATAGAAACAACGACAGAGCCTGATGTGGCAAAACAGGTTCTTGAAGAATATCTTAACTTTAAATTAACAAAGGAAAATTCAAGCATAGAATTCACAGGTGCTGCACTTAGCCAGGGATTTTTCAAACAGTTATTAATTGCCATACTTCTTGCTTTTATTTTTATGGCTATTGTTGTTTTCATAATTTTCAGATCTTTTGTTCCTTCAGCAGCAATTATAATCTCTGCTTTTGCAGACATCTTTATGACACTCACCCTTTTGAATCTTCTTGGTGTCCAAATGTCAACTGCAGGAATCATTGCTTTGTTAATGCTGATTGGTTACTCTGTTGACACAGACATTCTCTTAACAAACAGGGTTTTGAAAAGGAAACAAGGCTCTCTGAATTCCAGAATTTATTCTGCATTTAATACAGGGATTATGATGACTATAACCTCTTTGTTAGCAGTAACAGCTGCTCTGTTGGTCGTAAGTTCATTTTCAGCAACCCTCACTAAGATTTTTTCTGTTCTTGTTATAGGGCTTGGATTTGACTTGCTAAACACATGGATAACTAATGTTTCAATACTTAAATGGTATGTAATAAAAAAAAGAAAATGAAATTGCCTAAGTTTACCTGGAAAATCTGGATTTTGATAATTATATTAGTTTTATCTTTAATTTCTGTGTTTGGTGTCCCGCCAATTGCTTTGAAAAAAGGCGTTTTGATTACAAGCGTGGAATCAAATTCTACAGCATTTGAGGCAGGATTTAGAGAGGGGATGATAGTTACTGCTGTTGATGAAAAGCTAATTAATAGTATTGGAGAATTTTCAGAATTGATTCTTAATAAATTCGGGCAGGTTGGAGGACCAATAGCTGTTACTTTTGATACTGATATAGCAGAAATAGTTTACTTTTCAGACAAAGCGCCGGAGATTATTGTTTCAGAAATTCCCCTCACAAATCTAAAGTTTGGACTTGATTTAGTTGGAGGTTCAAGAGCCCTTGTTCAAGCAGAAAACAAAAAACTTTCATCAGATGAGATAAATGATCTTGTTTCAGTAACCGAAAATAGGCTGAATGTATATGGATTGTCAGACATAAAAGTAAGCCCTGTTTCTGATTTAGAAGGAAATCATTTTATGTCTATAGAGATTGCAGGAGCAACTCCTGAAGACCTTGAAGCTCTAATTTCTCAGCAGGGAAAATTTGAAGCAAAGATTGGAGATGAGATCGTTTTTATTGGAGGTGAAAGAGACATTTCTTCTGTTTGCCGCAATGACGCAACCTGTGCAGCAATAAGAACCTGCGAAAGCACATCCTTTGGTTATGTCTGTAGTTTTCAGTTCACAGTTTATTTAAGCGAGGGGGCAGCAAAGAGACACGCAGATATTACAGGAAAACTGGATATAAATTCTTCAAATCCACAATACCTTGAAAAACCTCTTGATTTATATTTAGATGATACTCTTGTGGATACCTTGCTGATTAGTGAAGGGCTTAAGGGAAGAGTGACAACGCAGGTTTCTGTATCTGGTTCTGCAGAAGGAGAAACCAATGAAGATGCTTACAAAGCAGCAGAAGAAAAGATGCACAAGCTTCAGACACTTCTGATTACAGGAAGTCTTCCTTATAAGCTTGAAATTGTAAAATTAGATACTATTTCCCCTGCTCTTGGCAGTGAATTCTTAAGGATTATAATGATTGCAATGCTTACAGCAATAGGAGTTGTGGCAATTGTTGTTTTTGCGAGATACAGAAATATAAAGTCCTCTCTTGCACTTCTCTTGACAAGTTTGTCAGAAGTAATCATAATTCTTGGAATAGCTACTATAATTAAATGGAATCTGGACCTTCCGAGTATTGCAGGAATCCTTATTGTTGTCGGAACAGGAGTGGACCAGCAAATAATCATTCTTGACGAATCCAGGCGCGGCGAATTCTTGAGTTTAAAACAAAGAATAAAAAGAGCATTTACTATAATCATGGGAGCCTATTTCACATCAATTGTCGCAATGCTTCCCTTGTATTGGGCTGGCGCAGGATTATTGAAAGGATTTGCAGTCACAACAATAATAGGGATTACAACAGGAGTTTTAATAACAAGACCTGCATTCGCAGATATGATTA
>CAZQSV010000006.1:8023-15147 GCA_964596305.1 Candidatus Woesearchaeota archaeon | reverse complement strand
CTTTAATTCTTATTATTGCTATCATTTTATTTTCTTCAGTGCGTTGAAGCATGCCTTTACAAAATTGAATGTCGTTCGTCTTTTTCCAGTAGACCTGCTGTAAACATCTTTTATTCCTGCAAGTTTTAGAATTTTCTTTAGCTCACTGCCTACAACAAGGCCAGTTCCTTGCGGCGCAGGGATGAGAGTGACTTTTACACTTCCTTCTTTGCCAGTTACTTTGAAAGGAACAGTGTGCGGTTCTCCGCATGTGCAGTCAAAACTTGAGCAAGCTCTTTTTATCTTGATGATATTTATTTTTGACTTTCTTATTGCCTTGTCTCTTGCAGGAAGAGTTTCTTTTGCTTTACCTATTCCTACACCAATATGACCATTCTCATCTCCTGTAACAGCCATTGAAGAGAAAACAGGGATATTTCCTTCTTTTGTTTTCTTCTGAGTCTGACGCCATGCCCTCCTTTTTCCTCCACCGAACTTTCCTTTAGCCTGCCCGATTAATATAAGATCTGTCTTTACCTCAAGAAGTGAATCAACAATCTGCTCTTCCAAGATTTTTTTATTATTGTCAAGAATTTCATCAAGATCTGTAATTTTCCCATCTCTAACATCACGACCCAGTTTTGTTATAGGCTCCCATCCAAAAACAGATTCCCTTCCTCTTTCAACTAATCTCTTTTTTTTGATTTCCTTCTTAGCTTCTGCAGAAGCTTTTTCAGCAGACTCCTTTTCAATAATTGCTTTCTTAGTTTCTTCTTTAAGATTCTTAACTTCTTTTTCACTTTCTTCTTCTAATAAATCCTTAGTTACCTTTTCAGATTCTTTCGCTTTTTTTTCAGCCTCGCCTTCTGAAAGAGTTTTATGTGCGGTTGCAGTCTTTTTTAACGACTCAAACTTTTTTTCTTTTTCGGTCATTTTATTTCTTTTCTATATTTGATTTAATTTTCTCAAAATTATCTGAAAAGTCTTTTTTAAGATTCTTTCCTTCTATTTTATTCTTTTCAGGGAAGAATTCTTCTTTGCATTCAATCCCGATCCCTGCGTCTTTAAGTCCTTTTAGGAAAGCAAAAAATCTGTTTTTATGGATTTTCTTGATAAGCCCTATATCAACTACAGGCTTTTTATTTTTTCCAACAGGTTTCTTCAATATCTTTTTTCCAAACAGAAGTCCTGAGAGATATGATGCGGGCAAAGATTTTAGACTTCCTTCAAGCTCTTTTGGCCAACCATACTCAAGCAAGGATCTTGAACTTACTCCGCATTCAATTCTATCCTGTGCTTCTTTGCTTGTTACATACTGTGCAATTATGTATCTGTTTGTTTTCCTGAATACTATTCTTGGGCATCCGCTTTTAAGAAGACCCATTCTTTTCTTGTAATCTGTTCTGTTTTCTCTTCTTCTCCTTTTTTGTTTTCTCATTTTCCTTGACCTCCAACATATTCTTTTAGATGAGATTTGCTTCTGAAGATTCTGTTTCTTATTTTTTTCCTTAGATCCTTTGCTTCTTCATTAGATATTCTTCCTTGTTTTTTAAGTTCTAAAACATACCCTCTCAGTTTTCTTGTAATAGTTGCATACTGCTGTTTTCTTTTTTTTACCCTTTTCCTGACATTTCCAGCAGTTCTTTTTTTTCTTTTTCTTATTTTTGTTCTTCCTTTTTTCTCTTTGATTATTATCGTACCTTCTTCATACCTATCTCTCATATCTTGTTTTGTAATTGCATCTTTGATGTCCTCAAGTCCTGATTTTAAAAATACAATTCTTTTTTTTCCAACTTTAAAGGTTCTTTCTGCAAGTTTTTTCTTTTTTGCTAGATTCATTTTTTATTCTCCTTCTCTTTTTTCTTACCTGCTTCTTTCAGGAATTTTTTAGCATTAATATTTTGAATATGAATCCCTGCTTCTTTGGCTTTTTTCAGGATTTCAATTTTTTTCTTTTTTCCAACTTTTCCCAAAAGAACGAAATCTTTTTTTGCAGTTTTTTCTATTTTATTAAGATCCTTAATGTTTCTTATTGTGAAAGTGGTTTCTTTCTTTTTCTCCTTTTTGTATCCTATGCTAACTACTATAGGATAGCCTTTTCTTTTTTCTCTCATTTTATTATCTCTTCCCTTAGGCTTTTTCCAGCCCTGCTTCTTCTTTCTCCTTTTTCCAAGCTTTGAGTATCTGCCCCATATTCTTCTCAAAAATTTCTTTTTTGGCATTTTAGATTTCTTTTCCTGCCTTGTTTATTATATATAGACCATCCTGGAATACTCTTATATCTTTTTTCTTTATTCGTGTAAGCTTTTCAAAATTTGCAGCAACTTGCCCTGCGAGTTCTTTGTCAGAAGAACTTACTTTTATTATCTCTTTAGAAATTTCAACATCTGCTCCCTCAGGAACTTTTATTTTTCTTGGCTCTTTTTCTCCAAGGAAATTTTTAATCAGAATTTCTTTATCTTTTAGTTCGACTGTTATCGGGAAGTGACTATAACAAATCTTAATTTGATATTCAAATTTTTTCTGAACTCCCTTAATTATATTTCTTATGTGTGCAGAAAGCGTATTTATCAGCTTTTTCTCTTTTTTTGTTGCTTTTTTGTGTCCTATGATTATCTGATTATTTTCTTTTTTAAAATCAAGTTTTAGTGTGTTAAATTTTCTTTCAACTTTTCCCTCAGCCCCTTCGACTTTTAACATATTTCCATCTATCTCTGCTTTAACACCTTCGGGAATTTCTATTTTTTGATAAATTTCTTTACGCATTTTAAATTTAATAAAAGTAGGAGATTAATATTCCTCCTATTCCTTCTTCCTGTACTTCTTCGTGACTTATGAGTCCTTTATTTGTTGATATAACAATTGTTCCCATGTTTCTTGCTGGGAGATATCTTCTTCTATATTTCTCAATTTCATCTTTTCCTACTGTGAATCTGGGCTTTATTGCTTTGCACTCAATGAAATCTCCAAGAGTTACTTCAACTGATTTGTTTTTTGAGTCAATTTTATACTTTTTCACAGCCCCTTTCTGTTTCATGATCTTTAGAGTTTCAATTAAGAGATTTGAGATTCTGTTTATTTTTACAGATTCCTTTCTGGCCTTTTTCGCATTCAGCATCATGTTCAATGCGTCAGCAACAATATCTTGTGACATTTTATTTTTTATTTCTCCTTTATTTTATTAACTATATTTTTTAAAGCCAATTTCCTCGGCAATTTCTCTGAAACACTGCCTACATAAATTTAATCCGTATGAACCTATGTGTGCTCCAAATCTTCCACACCTCTCACATTTTTTCTTTGCTATGCCAGTTTTTCTTTCTTTTGGCTTGTTATGCTTAATGAATTTATCAGCTTTTTCTGGTTTGCTTTTAAGTTGCCTTAATATTTTTTTCCAATTGCTTGCAGTCATTTTATTTACTCAAACCTCGTCTGGAAATTATCTTCCATAAATTTAATTATCTCTTCTCCTGAAACTCTTTGTTTCTGAGGAAGTTTCCCTCTTTTTACTCTTTTCAGCTTTACTCTTCGCCCGGCTTTTTTGAATGTGACTGTAACATCAAACCCTCTGATCCCTATGTCCCTTTGGTATTCTACACCAGGGATCTCAATATATTCTTTTACTCCAAATGAAAATGTATTTTCACTTACCTGACTTTTTCTGAGCGTGTTATTTTCTGCAGTCAGCATTTTTTTCAAGATTTCCTCTGGATTTTTCCTTATTGTAACCAAAGCACCCACTTCAAGTTTTGGCCTTACTCCCAAAGAGGGTATTCTCTTTCTGGTTTTCATTTTTGCAGGAGTTCTGCCGGTAAGAATTTTTAGCAGTTTGAAATCTTTCTCAAGATTGTCTCCTGTCCCACCCACGCTAAGAATCACTTTTTCTATTCTTATCTTTTCCATTGGATTTTCGGTGTTTGTGTTTTCTTTTTTCATTTTAATTATTTTATTGTCATTATTTGTTTAATTAAAACATTGATATTTTTCTCTTTAGATTTTATATCAGCCATTTTCTTTTCCAGGTCTATTTTCTTTATAGTTCCTTTCTTGCCAGCGTGCTTTCCCGCGAATACAATAACTTCTGCACCCTCTCTCAAAGGAATGAGTTTTTCTATCTTTTTCTCTTCAAAGTTAACCAAAACAGAATCATTTGTATTGCATTTCATGTCTGAAATAAAATTCCTTCCATCACTTAGATTTACCTGTATTTTTCCGCCTTTTATGATTTTTTTATTAACTATCTTTGACACTTTTCTAACTGATTCAGTTTCTTTTATTTCACTAACTGTAATCTTCCCTTTTTCTGTGAGATCAAGAATATAACTTTTTTTCTCAGGAACAATTTTTATTACATCAAAAAGCAAGATACTTTCTTTTTCATCCCGCGCAGGCCGATTATTCAGCAAAATATGTTTAAAGTGAATTGCTCTTTTTGCTTCCTTCTTGTTTTGAACTATTTTTAGCATATCTCTTAAAACAATCAAGAGAGAGGTTCCGTTTCCCAAATCAGACCTTGGCCTAGCTACATATTTTGTTCCTTTTCGATATATGGGCCAGTTTTTTGGCGCTTTCTGTCTTTTTAGGTGCATTATTTTTTACCTTCCTTTTCTTTTGTTTTTAATGTTTTTTTGCTTGTTTTCTTTTTTGTGTGTTTCTCTTTTATTTTTTCCTGCTTTGTTCCTTTTCCCTCTTCGCTTTTTTTCAAAGCCTTATTTCTTTTTTTATCTTCAAGATTTAACTCCGTAATCTGTAGATTAGAAGGTCTTAAAGGAACATTTACTTTTGAGCCATCCTGTTTCTTAACCTGAATGCCTTCTATTTCAATTTTCTGCATTTTTAATTTGACTCCAATTACTTTTCCTTTTTTGTTTTTGAACTTTCCCCGCATGATATTCACAGTGTCGCCTTTTCTTAAAGGAAGAGATCTTTTTCCGTATTTTTTTCTAAGCTCTTTTGAGAGATTTGAGCTTATGAACTTCCTTCTTGTATGGAGAGGGGCGTTAAACAGATATTTTCTCTGCTTTCTTGGCTGCTTACTAGATCTCCACGAAGTGCTGAATTCTTTTTTCATTTTAATATACTATTGAAGCAATTTTTGCCACGTGAGGCCATCGCTCCATTACCTCCCTTGCCACAGGTCCTTTAATTTGAGTTCCTTTAGGGTCTCCTTTTACATCTTTAAGTATTGCAACAGCATTATCTTCAAAAGCAACTCTTTCACCATCTTTTCTTCGGTAGTTTTTTTTCTGCCTTACTACAATAGCGTCAAATACTTTCCCTTTCATGTCTGGGATACCTTTTCTTATGCTTACCTTAACCATATCAGCAACTTTTGCACAGCCCTGCCTTCCTTTAGTGCCTTTACCTCTTTTTACAGAGACAAGCCTTGCTATCTTTCCTCCGCTATTGTCGGCTACTACAAGTATTGCACCCAAATTCAGACCAGGCGTTATTCTTGCGGATATTGCTTTCATTTTTTTCCTTCCTCCACACTTTTTATCTTTTTGATAACAACAAAATGTATTATTTTACTCAAAGGTCTGCATTCCTGGACCTTTATTACGTCCCCCACATTTATCTCTTCTTTCATGCAATTAGGAAGCCTTGCATGAATTCTTGTTTTCTCTCTTTCATATCTTTCGTATTTTCTTATGTAGATCATTCTTTCAAATTCTATTACAATTCTTCTTGGGAATTTTTTCTTTACTTTTCCTTCAAAAACCCTGCCGCGAGTTTTTAGTTTTCCATGGAAAGGGCAGTCTCTATCATTAAAAGAGCTTGAATCTCTAGCTATAACTTTCTTTTCTTCTTTCTTCATTTTCTGTTCCTTTTTTTGTTTCATTTTTTAAATGACTATTTCTGTTTTTTGCTTTCTTTCATTTCTTTTTTGTGTATGCTTCTCTTTGGTTAGTCCCCTATCGAATCCGCATCAAATCCAAGCTTGACCAATTCTTTCTTTATCTTCTTTCTGTGGTCTCCTTGGAGCTCTATTGCGTTGTCCTTGTAGGTTCCGCCGCAAGCAAGTCTGTTTTTCAGATCTTTTGCGATCTGCTTGATGGCAATTCCACCCTCAAAACCTGTAACAACAGTTACAATCTTTCCGTATCTCTTCCTGTCTGTTGTTATCTTTATCTTCTGCGAACTCTTTTCAATCTGCTCGCATACACAGGCCTGCTCTGGCAGGCCGCATTTTGGACATATCTCCATATTATTTTTGAGTATTACCTGATGAACTTAATTGATTTTTCTTATTTAATTTTTCAGAGTTGTTTAGGGTAAGTATCCTCGAGATCATCTTCCTTATTTCCTTTATTTTTGAACTGCCTGTTTTTGCTGTTCTTGCTTTTACAAGTTCCAACTTTAATTCTTCAAGTTTCTTCTTCTTTTCTCCTTCACTCATGTTTCTTATTTCTTTTGCTTTTAGTGCCATTTTATTATCTTATTTATTTTCTTTTTTTACTTATTTTATTTCTCCCCTTCCTTGTTTTCTCTTTTTCTTTTACTTTCTCTGTTTCTTCTTCAATGTTCTTCTTTATTTTCTCAAGAAATTCTTCATTGACGCTTATACGGTCTGTGAGAATTGCGTCAGGAGAGAGTATACTTACTTTAACACCTACTGTGCCTGGCTTTGTTTGTGCTAGAGCTTGTGCTCTGTCAACAACTTTTGCAGGGTCGCCTGTTTTTTTCAAATATCCTTGTGAGAATCTCCACTGTTTTGCTCTGGAACCAGGAAGTTTCCCGCTAAGCCTTATTTCAGCTCCAAGTGCACCTGCCCCCATTATCCTTTGCAAAGTCCTGTATGAAATAACTTTAAACTTCAACGGGCCCATTCTTTCAATACTTAAAGCAATCTCATCAGCCATTAATTGAGCATCAAATTCAGGTATTCTAATTTCATCTATTTCTATATAAGGATTTTCAAGATTAAATTTATTCTTTAAAACAGAGGTGAGCTCATTTATCTTCTCTCCGCCTCTTCCGATTATAAGCCCTGGCTTACTTGTTGAGATCATTATTTTTTCCCCTACAGGAGAATACTCTATTTTTACCCTGCTTACTTTTCCTTTACCCAAAGATTTCTTTATATATTCACGAATAGAAAATTCGTCTTTCTTAAACCCAATAACATTTTTTTCTTCCATTTT
>CAZQSV010000006.1:0-7923 GCA_964596305.1 Candidatus Woesearchaeota archaeon | reverse complement strand
TTTAGATTTTACAACTATCTTGATATGTGTTCTCTTTTTTCTTACCTGGCCAAATTTTCCCCATGGCCTTGCTCCTATATTTGCAACAGCCTCGGTGATTATGGGATTTTCAATTTCATTATGTATAGCATTTGTAGACGCACTTTTCAAGAGTTTTATGAATCTTTCTGAAGCCTTTTTTGGAAATCTCCCAGACATTAATCCCTTGCCTTTTCTGTGTGGGATCTCTCCTTTCATAGGAACTGATTTTTTAAGAGTTACAACCTGTTCCAGATCTGATATCGCATCCCGTATTTTTTTCCCTTTGATAAATCTGCAAACAGCTGCAGAGTGCTTCGTTGATATTGGAATATTGTAAGCATTCACAATTGCTATTGTCTTTCTTTTTTTCTTTTCCTCCTTCGGTTTCACCTTTTTTTCTGTTTCCTTCTCAGATTTCTTCTCTTCTTTTTTTTCCTTATTTTTATTGAATTCTTTTGTTTCTCTTTTGATTTCCTCTTTTTTAACAGGAGTTTCAACTGACTTTTTTATCAATTTTTTTTCTTTTTTTGTCGGTGCATATTGTTTTTCTGTCATTTTATTTTTATTTCTTTGACTTGTGTTTAGTCCCTTTTGTAGCGCCAACACCAGTTTTTCCGTGTTTGACTCTGGATCTTGTCAGTGCAAACTCTCCAAGAGTATGACCAAGCATTTCTTCTTTTATTTCTACAGGCATGAAATTTTTTCCGTTGTGAATATGCATCTTCATTCCAACCATCTGTGGAACTATTATAATTTCCCTTTGATGTGTTTTTATAGGTTTATTCTTACCGTCTTTTGTCTTTGCTCTGCTTATGAACCTCTCAATTTCGTGGAATTGTCTTAAAACACCCCTTCTTTTCCTTGATTTTAAGTATTTAGCAAATTCCCTTACATCAAGATTTTTTAACTCCTCAAGGCTCTTGCCTCTGTATGTGAATTGTTTTTTCTGATGTTCTATTTCTTTATTTTTTTCTGTTTGTGATTTACTCATTTTATTTTCTCTTTCCTGTTCTTTTTGGCCTTAATAAACCAACCCTCTTCCCAGGCGGAGCATTTCTTTTAGCAACCTTGCTTTTTGGATTTTTGCCACGACCTGAGCCAAAAGGATGATCAATAACATTCATTTTAACAGCAGATGTTCTTGGCCATTGTTTCCCTTTAACTTTTTTAATATGAAATTTTTTCCCAGCCTTTAAAATAACCTTATCCACTCTTCCAGAGCCCGCAACCACTCCAACTATAGCTCTGCAGTTTTGGTTAAATGTCTTTTCTTTTCTCGAAGGCATAAGAACATAAACTTCTTTTCCAACGATTCTGCTAACTGTTCCATAGCTCCCCGCACTTCTTATAAAAACTCCACCATCTCCTGGCTTTGATTCAATGTTGTAAACCTGTGTTTTTATTGGAAGGTCCTTTAGTTTTAAGATATTTCCTTCTTTGACTTTTTTATCTCCAATAATTATTTTTTGTCCTTCAAACATTCCTTTAAATGCAGGAATATAAAAAACCCCCTTTTCTCCTCCGCTTTTGTTTTCATAAACTATTTTTGCTATCGGCGCAGAATGTCCGCCGGAGTTTATCAGCTTGATTAAAGTTCCTTCCCCTTCAAAATTTGCGGGGATTTTTAGTTTCTGCTTAAAAGCTTTTCTTCTGACTCTGTATGTTCCGCTTCCGTGTCCTCGTGCCTGTTGTATTATTCGTTTTCCCATTTTTACATTATCCCTATTTTAGTTGCAACATCAAGCGCAGGAAATTCTTTCTTAAGCCTGACATAAACATTTTTTTTATTATTTTTAACTAAAGTTCTCACTTTCTCAATTTTAACATTAAACAAAGATTCAATCTCTTTCTTGATTTCTTTTTTTGTTGTTTTTTTGTTTGTTTGAAAGGTCAAAACATTTTCTTCCTCAATCATTAAAACTGCCTTCTCTGTAGTTAATGGCTTTAATCTCATTTTTCATCTCCTTGATTTTTTATTTTGATTTTCTCTCCTAATTCTTTAGTTTGGATTTTAGACGAATTAATGAACTTATTAGTAAGTTCTTTAATTGCTTGTTCAGTATAAACAACAAGCCTGCCAAGGCCTCCTCTTGCAAGATTGTCGATGCCCAAATTACCGAGGCCTTTTGTTTCAAAATTCTTTGTTTTAAGTCTCTCATCACTTCCTGTAACAATCAGAAGTCCTGCATTAGTTTTATATTTTCTTCCACGAAGTTTTCCTTTACCGCTTCTTCTTTTTTTCTTTTTTGATACAACTCTAAAAAGATCTTCTCCAAGAATTTTCTTCAAACTTGATCTTAATTCCTTAGTTGATTTTAATGAAGCAAGTTTGGATTCAACAATTACTGGGAGTTCAAGAATCTCTTTTATATCTCTTTCTTTTAATCTTTGATATTTTGAAAAAAGACATTCTTTGTTTGCTGTTGCGCTGAATGCTGATGCTAGAGCAATCTGCACCTCTTTCTTGTTTATCTTTTTTGTGTTGACCATAAATAATGATTTTGGAGGGTGTGCTCTTCTTCCTCCTCTTACAGAAGGGATTTCTGCACCAGCCCAGTTAAATGAAGAACCTCTTTGTGAGAATATTTTTCTTGGAATTCTTGACATACCTCTTCCATAACCGCTTCTCCAGACATGTCTTCTGTGTACTGTTTTTCCTGCGGCAGAATGCTGTTTTCCTGCCATTGGTGAAGGTCCGTATGGCTGCTTTGTTTTTTTTGCCTCAAGAACTTTTGCAACAATGTCCTCTCTGATTTTTTCAGAAAAGACTTTAGGCAAATCAATGCTTAATTTTTCCTTTCCGTTTATATCTAAAATTTTTCCTTTCATCTCAATTCAATAAGTTCATAGGATTTTTTATCCTGTTTTTTAGTTTTTCTTAAGGGAGATGTAATTAGAAGAGGTCTTTTAGAAGAGCCCTGCACAGAACCATAAACAATCATAAAGTCTGTTTTTATGTTTCCGTGGTTTAATCTATCAGATTCTTTCCATGCTTCTGATTTTCCTGTTTCAATTATCTTGCTATTATAAGCTGTACGGGTGAACATTCCAAGCTGGCCCGCCATTGGAGCTCTGAAAGTAACTCTTGCAGGATGCCACGGCCCCAAACTTCCAGGCTTTCTTCTACCTTTTTCCGATTTATGCGATTTAAGGGTAATCCCAAATCTTTTTACAGGGCCCTGAAAGCCCTTGCCTTTTGTAAGTCCTCGGAAATCAACCAAATCATCTTTCTTGAAAAGATCTATGGCAGAAATCTCCTTTCCAATGTTTTCTTTAACAAAATTAAGTTTTTCCTCAAGACTTCCGGATAGACCAATTTCACTTAGGTCAGGAGTTTTTTTTATACTCGTTTTTTTCACAACAGAATAACATAAAATCCTAATATCATCAAGCTCTTCAATTTTAATTTCATCAATTTTCTTAGATTTCTTTTTTGGCAATTTTATCTTTCGTTTTAGTTCTTTATCAGGATTTTCCGCAAGAATCTCTTTAGCAATTTTTTTATTTTTATAGAATCTAACAGAAAAAATCTTTAATGGCGGACATTCAATAATTGTAACCGGAACAGAAATCTTTTTCCCTTTTGTCATAGAATCAGGAGTATTGTCTTTGACGAATGCAGAAGCCATGCTTGTTTTATAACATATAAATCCCTTAAGCCCTTTACCCTCTTGGTCAGAAATAGCATTCCAGTTAACTCTAGGTAAAAACTTACTGGCTCTCTTTCTTGGCCAGTACTGCAAACTTCCTTTCCTTGGTGTTTTCCTTGTAGGCATTTCTTATTTTAGCGGATAACATTTTATTATCTTATTTAAAGCAATTAATAGTTGCTAATTACAATCTGGAATGATAAGATATCAAGAAAAAGAGGGTTTAAAAGCGTTGCGGGGAATAAATCAAACTACAAATTCCTTTTCTTTTTTAGTCTTCTCCCCATCAATTTCTGCTTCTCTTATGATTATACCTTTCTTTTTTGCTTCTTCTCTAATTTTTGAGAAATCACCTGTTTTTTTTAACTCGTCTGGAATTTTAATTTCCTTAATAAGATAAGTGTGGCTTATCTCTGCTTTCTTAAAATCCGGCTTTTCAAAAACAAAACTCTTCCCTAATTCACGATTTAAGGTAACAATCTTACAAAAATTAGGCTTTGGCCTTTCTCCTTTTGTTTTTGGATTGGCTGATTTTGGAGCTTTTGGTTTTATTTTCAAAGAAGTATCGCCAAAAGAAAAACTGAGAGCAAAAAATGATTTTGGGAATTTCTCAAGTAATGATAGCATCTCCTTTCCAGTCATTTCTTTATCAATTAGATATCTCTTAACCCCCTGAAATTGTTTTATTTCTTTGAATTCAAGTTCTTTTTTAAGGTCGCTTGTTGAAACAATTGCTCCTGTGACTTGGGCCTTATTGTCTCCGAGTTTTCCCGCGCAAAATCTCACCAACTCATTTGCAAACTCCGCTGTTGTTGAAATAGTATACTTATCTTTTGTTTTTTTAGCATTGATTAAGGCCTTATTACTAAATTCTCCTCTGCTAAACTTTTGAAACTGCAGATGGACAAGAGAATCCAGCTCTCCCTGAAAGATTTTTTTTATAAAATTCATATTCTTATCTGTCAAATTTTGCTTATAAATTTTCCGCCAGAAACTTCTGCTGGAAAAAACTCTTTCAAAACAAGAGATATAACAAGTTTTATAAATTTCTCTGCTTTAAATAAAGAATAAAATGGCAGATACAGATTATACAAAAAAAGCTTTCTCTATGATTATCATAGCCTCTTTATTAGTGCTCACTTTTTTTATAATAAAACCTGTTATAGTCTCCATAATCATAGCTTTGGTTCTCGCCTTTGTTCTCGCTCCGGTTTATGATTGGCTTTACAAACACACAAAATCAAAGAATATTTCAGCTTTGATTATAATCCTGGCTCTTCTTGCAATTATTATAATTCCTATCTGGTTTTTTACTCCGATTCTTGTAAATCAGGCTTATGAAATTTACCAGCTCACTCTTAAAATAGATTTCACCTCAATGCTCAAATCGGTTTTTCCTTCTTTATTTGCTTCAGAACAGTTTGCAACAGACCTTGGTGGAATAACTTCTTCTTTCGCCTCCAAAATCGCAAATAATCTTGTTGCCTATCTCGCCCAGATAATTCTTAATTTTCCTGTGATAATGATCCATCTTCTGGTTATCTTTTTCACACTTTTCTTTGTTTTAAAGGATAAGCAAAAAGTTATTGAATATGTAAAAAGTATACTTCCATTTCCAAAAGAGGTTGAAAAGAAAATTTTTGAATATTCTTCAGGAATTACATCCTCTCTTATCTATGGGCAAATTATCATAGGGTTGATTCAGGGTATAACTCTTGGGATAGGTCTTTTTATATTCAGGGTTCCTAATGCATTATTCCTTTCTCTACTGGCAATTTTTATAGGAATTCTTCCAATAGTAGGTACCTTTATTGTCTGGGCTCCTTTGTTAATTTCTCTTTTTTTCACAGGAGCACCTACTATAACTCTCATAGGAGTCCTCATTTTTGGAATTATGTCCTCAAGTGTCGATAATATTATAAGACCACTAATTACATCAAGAAGAACTAAAATAAATTCTGCAATACTTTTTGTTTCAATGATCGGGGGACTGTTCTTCTTTGGGATTCTCGGACTTATCCTCGGTCCTTTGATAATCTCTTATCTAATTATCTTCCTTGAAATTTACAGAGGAAAAGAAAAGCCTTCTATTTTAGAGGAAATCCCGGATTAAGAGAGAAAAATTCAATAAATATAAAAACTATTTTCTCAAAGTATTATAATCCAAATACTTTAAATTTAAAAATAAAAAGAGTTGGTAAGAACTGAAAATAATGGAATTGAAAATAAAACTTTTGAAATGGTCTGCAGGTCTTCCAGTTGCAATACTTAATGATAAAACTGCAGAGAGAATAGGCGCTCATCCTCAGGATATGGTAACCCTTAAAACAATCTCAAAACACCCAAGGGAAATTTCTGCTGTTATAGGCACAATAAAAAAAATCGTTAAAGAAGATGAAATAGCAATCTCCTCTGAGTTAAAAAAAATCTCAAAATTAAAATCCGGCAAAAAGGTCGAGGTGAATATGATGACTCCTCCTTTAAGTATGGATTACATAAAGAAAAAAGCCCGCGATAAATCCTTAACTGAAAAAGAAATAAACCTTATCGTAAAAGACATAGTGGATAATTCTCTTTTGGATACAGAGATTGCTCTTTTTGTTTCTTCAGTATATAAATATGGAATGAATCTTAAGGAAACAATTTACCTGATAAAAGCTATTCTAAAAAATGGAAATCAATTAAAATTAAGAGGTCGGTTCATTGTTGATAAGCATTCTATTGGGGGGGTTCCTGGGAATAGAACAACACCATTAGTTGTTTCAATCTGTGCAGCTGCAGGTTTAATCGTGCCAAAGAATTCTTCAAGAGCAATAACAAGTCCGGCAGGAACAGCAGACGTTATTGAAACAATTGCCCGTGTTGAGTTTACATTAAAAGAAGTTAAAGATATAATAAAAAAAACAGGGGCCTGCATGATTTTGGGCGGAACTCTAGGGATAGCGCCGGCAGACTCTAAAATAATTCGTATCGAGAAATCTCTTAAAATGGATCCTGAAGCCATGCTAATTGCGTCAATAATGTCAAAAAAACTTGCAGCAGGAAGCAAATATATTCTAATTGATATCCCTTATGGTGAAGGAGCAAAAGTTGATAAAAAAACAGCCTTAAGAATAAAAAGAAAATTTAGATATCTTGGAAAATACTTTAAGAAAAAAATTAAATGCGTTCTTACAGACGGAAGCCAGCCAATTGGCAATGGCATAGGACCTGCCCTTGAGCTTAAGGATATAATTAATATTCTTGATCCTAAAGAAACAGGTCCAAAAGATCTTGAGGAAAAGTCAATCTTCCTCTCAGCCCAGATACTTGAAATGACTGGAAAAGCAAAAAAAGGCCAAGGGAAAGAGATAGCTGAAGAAATTCTTCGCTCTGGAAAAGCTTTTGAAAAATTCAAAGAAATTATTGAAGCCCAGGGTGGAAGCTTAAAAAAATTAAAAGAAACTTCTTTTACCCATAACATTCTTGCAAAAAGGTCAGGCAAGATAGTTAAGATAGAAAATAAAAAAATAAACTCTCTTGCAAGAGCTGCTGGCTGCCCTATGGACAAATTCTCAGGGATTTATCTACACATAAAAAAAGGTCAGAAGATAAAAAAAGGTCAGAAAATCCTCACAATATTTACAGAATCAAAATCACGGCTTAATTCCACAGTCAAATACTACGCAAGTAAAAAGCCTGTAAAAATCTCCTGATATCTTGATTAATCACAATCATATTTTTAAAGTTCTGCACTTATCTTTTTTTATGGAAAATTACAAAAGAAATATTGTTGACTATCTAAGGAAAAATCTGAAAAAAGGCTATACTATTGAATCCTTGAAATGGGCTCTTATAGGGCAAGGATATCCAAGAGCATCTGTTGATAGAGCAATTAACGATCTTAACAAGGAGCTAGCAAAAAAAGCGCCTGTTCTTAGAGAGAAACCAGTAATAAAATATCATATTCTTGATGAAAACGATAATCCTATCACAATAAAAAGACCTTGGTGGAGGCGAGTATTTGCACGAGACTAACTAGACAAATCAATAAAGAGTGTAAGTGCGAGGAAGATTTTTGGGTGATGGGAAAGCTTTTTAACGTCGATCTCTTCCCAATATTAAGCCGTCATGCGGAGAATGGTATTCCACCTGGTTTGAGCCCAGGGCCCTTATGGGCATCCAGGTTCGATTCCTGGTGACGGCGTTTTTTTTCTTAAGCCTGCAGAGGGAGTTGAACCCCCGACCCCTTGATTACGAATCAAGTGCTCTA
>CAZQSV010000005.1:0-16003 GCA_964596305.1 Candidatus Woesearchaeota archaeon | reverse complement strand
GTCATGATTCCAGCTTCTGCCATGATTCCTTTTGCCCTCTCTTTTTTTGCCCTAGATTTCTTTCTAGATTCCTCTTCGATTTCGCCTGTCCACCATTCAAGGTCCGGAATTTCTGCCTCGATGCCGCGTGCTTTGCAATAGCCTTTTACCAAAAGATAGAAAATCAATCCAAGACTTTTTTGGCTTTTGTTATTTCCGAGGATTATCTGGTTAGAGCCCTTTGGGAAATTATTTGTATCGCAGATCATCAAAACCTTTTTGTGAACTTTTAATGTGTCATTTAATGCGTTTTTATCAACCCATTGATCTGTAATTATTGTTAGCTCATTTTCAAAAAAATCAGGAAGAGTTTTATTTGTAAGAACACCTGCAGGATATTTCTTTGTGAAAGTTCTTATTCCTGTGATCTCTGAAAATTTCTTCGCAGCTTTCCAGCCAGCCTCTCTTTTACATATGAGTATAGTATCTTCAGGAGCAAACTTACATAGATAATCTATTCCTTCTCTTAATTTTTCGTCAATCATGTCTGTATTGAGAATTGCTAAGCCGTCTGCTCTCCTTCTGTAAACAAATGGCCTCATGTCAGGCGTTACAACCTTTGTTCCAAGATAAATCCCTGCCTTGACATATTCTTCAAGAGGAATCAACATCTCTTTCTTTTTTATCTTAACTTTTTCTTTAAGTTCCTCAGTCTTAGGCTCTTCTTCAAATTTTTCTTTAAGCTTCTTGGCTTTCTCAAGAAGTTCTTTCTTTTTTCTCTTCAGCTCTTTTGCTTTTGTGGTTGATTCAGCTTCTGCCTCTCTTTCTATTTCTTTATCAGATTTTTTATCAGTCTTTTTCTTTTTTGATTTTGCAGTAGTTTTTCCAGCCCTTTTTTTTATCTCTTCTGGCTCCACACCCACAGCTTCTTCGACTTCTTCAACAATCTCTTCGACAGCTTTTCCAACTGTTTCTTTTCCTTTCTCAGCTAATTCTTCCAGCTCTTCCTCACCTTCTTCAATATTTTCTTCTATATTTTTTAAAACATCCATAAGAATTCACAGAGAAATTAGTTTTTAAGGGTTTCTATATAAACAGTGTCTCCGAAAGTTCATAACACCGTCAATTAGATTTTAGGGTTCAATCTATTTAGGAAGTTCGGCTCTAAATCGCTATTTTCTGCTTTCTTCTTATCTTGTAAATTCCTTCAATTAAATCAGTTCTAGCATAACTAGCTAATAAATACAACTGCTGAAATTATTGAAATAATTATTTTTCTTTTTTTCATTTCAACTTCTTCTCAATCTCAATCAATCTCCTGATTTTACATTCTCTTTCTTTTCCAGTGATTCCTGACTTGAAAAGATCAGCCTGGAATCCAAAAGCAAGATCAGCCAGGATATCTTCTTCTGTTTCTCCGCTTCTGTGAGAGAAAACAATGGTAATATTATTTTTTCTGGCGAGTTCGCACACTCTGGCTACTTCAAGCAAAGAGCCGTTTTGATTTGGCTTGACAATTATTGCATTAATGCACTTATTCTCTATAGCTTTTTTTAATCTCTTACAGTTTGTAGTTGTAAGGTCATCTCCAACAATTAAACTTCTTGGAAACTTTTTCAATAATTTAGCAAAACTCTCAAAATCTTCCTCATAAAAAGGATCCTCAATATAAGTCAAATTATAATTCTTAACAAGATTTGAGATATATCCAAGCTGTTCTTCTTTTGTTCTCTGAAGCGCAGGATTGTAGTAAGTATATTTTTTCCTTTTGTGAAATGATGACGCGGCAATGTCAACACCAACAGGAATTTTTAAATTCCTTAGAACATCAAGAACCTCTTTATCATTAAGCGAAGTTTCCCAGGCATTCTCATCATTTTTTTTGTTCTGGAACTTTTCGTCTTTCTTTTTTAAGGAGTAAGGGATTTCGTCTTTCCCTGTTTTTAAAATCCTGAAAGCATCTTTAACAGATTTAGTTTTTGGAATCAGCAGAAATTCTTGGAAGTCTGGTTTTTTGCCTTCTGAATGTTTGCCCCCGCCAACACAATTCCCTACCAGTCTTGGAAATTTTGCATTTGATTTTGAAAGTTTGGCATTAACTATTTGCCAGATCTTTTTCTTCTTTTCTTTTGAAAGAGCTTTTAAGATTGCGGATTCAAGAGAGAAAAGTGTGTTTGCTCCGACATGTCCCTCAACAATATCCTCAACCCTTCTTAGATCATGAAAATCATCTATAATTTCATCAGAGAAATATTCTGAGAATTTTTTTAGTGTTTCTATGTCTTTTTCAAGGCTTTTTTTGTAAGGCTTTGCTTCATATTTCCCAGTGGATTTTCCTGTTGGCGAACTTGCAGAAAATTTTCCTGCATTTGTGCTTATAGAAACAAAAATCGTTTTTTCCCCGCGTGAGTCAGCAATTTGTTTAGCAGAAACTTTTTTTATGACAACCATAAAGAAAAAAACAAAAAATAGTTTATATACTTTATTAAGATAAAAATATTTTTTATTCAATTAGGAGAAAGAACTCACTCCTCTTTTCCTTCTTCTTCAGACTCTTTTTCATCTTCAGGATTAACAAGGCCCATTATTTCACCTTCTTTTGCGATTTCCTCTTCCTCCTCCACCTTTCTTTCTTCAAGTTTTTCCTCGCTGATTTTTACCTCTTTCGGCCTCTTCAACTTTTCATCCTTTTTTTTAGGGAAAGGTCTTTTTATAGAAATCGGCAAAACACCTGATTCAAGTTCAACTTCAGCTATTTTCAGAGAATTATAATTAATTTTCTCAAGTTCTTCCTTGTCTATCTTAATCAGCAAAGGGGCGTTCATTGCAACCTGTAAAGCTCTTGCTCCTAAAACTCTTGCAACTTCATATTTGCTATATTTATCCATTAGTTTTGTTTTTGACTCCGACATTTTTCTATTCTATTTTAGGTACTTTTCAATACTTGAAAAAACTTTCTTTCTTGTTTTCTCAGATATGTCAAGCATTTTTTTAATTTCTTCAATAGTTAATTCTTTTGAATTTCCTTTTTGTATTGAAAATAATGAGCCTTCAATAGTGCCTCCGATTGTGATTCTTGCCTCGCTAACATCCTCTTCCTCAAGAGTAGGATCCACAATCATACTCTTTCCAATTTTATGTGTTGTTACAATTATAGGAATCTCTTTTGAGACAGGGACTTTTTTGTTAGTAAGTTTTCCATAAACAATTTTTTCGTTCTTTTCATCATACTCTGGAAGCTTGGCTGTTTTTAATGCAATAACAGCACCCAACCCTGCTGCGTCAATCAGGTTTCCATCATCATTTATTGAGTAAATATCTATGAAAACACCCCAGACCTTTTCACCTTCCTTGATGCAGAGTTTTTCAAGTTGTAGGAATTTGCTTTCTCTTATTGCTCTGTCAATTAGTCTTCCAAGTTCAATAGCGGGGAATCTTGGTGGTCCGTATTCAAATCTTCCAGAACTTAAAGGAAGAAGTTCAGAAGTGACCATCAAATTTCCTTTGTTAGGAGAATCAGGATATGGCTCTTTAACATCAAGCTTCACTCCTACAATGACCTCTGTTTTTCCGATTTTAACCCTTGCAGAACCTTCTGCTTTTTTTGAAACACCTATTTCTACAGAAATCTCACGAAACTCTTCCAGATTCCTGCCGTCAAATCTTTTCCCTTTCTCAAGATATTCTTTGATTCTTTCTCCGGTTATTCTTGTTGTTTTCATTTTATGTTTTTATAGAATCTTTTAATGCTTTTTTCTGAACTTCATAAATTTCCTTTGTTGATTTCCTGGCAAGCTCAATACCTTCCTTAAGCTGCTCTTTTGTTATTCTTCCGTCAAGTTGGATGTGTGTTATTTCTCCATTAGGAGTCATTGTAATTGGGATGTCTGTTGAGCCTTCACCTTCTTCCCAATCTTCTTCATCTTTATTAAGGTCAACTACTAGATTCTTGTCTAATTTCCCAATTGAAACACTTGATACAATATTTTTCATTGGTATTCCTGCGTGCGCCAAAGCCATTGCAGCTGCGTTTATCCCTGCGCATCTTGTCGAGGCATTTGCCTGAAGAATATTTACGTGAACATCTATTACCATGTTTGGATAATTTTTTATTAGAAGAGAAGGCTCTAAGGACCATTCTGTTATCTTGCTTATTTCTGTACTTCGTCTGCTTGGTCCGGGCCTGATTCTGTCATCAACAGAAAAACTAATCATATTATACCTGCATCTTAAGGTACCTTTTTCAGGATCCTGCTGATGCTGAGGATGCATCTTTTTTGGTCCGTAAACAGCAGCTATTGCGATTGTATCTCCAAAAGAAAAAAGCGCACTTCCATCTGCATTTGGAACAACGCCAACTTTTGCCTGCATTGGTCTTGTTTCATCTACTTTCCTTCCATCTGGTCGTTTGAATGTTTTTGTTGCCATTTTATTTCCCTTTCTCCTTTTTGAACAATTCTTTTAATTCATCTGTTAACCCTTGCGTGAATGACTTCTCAGCAACGAACATTATCGCTTTTTTCACAAGCAACTCGCTTTCAACATCATTTCCTTTTATCCAGATTAATCCATTCTGTCCTACTGTAATGTTGCATCCTGATTCTTCTTTTATTAGGTTTATCATGCTCCCTGCTTTTCCGATAATTCTTGGAACCTTATTTGAGTTTACTTTTATAATAATTCCCTCATCTATTTTTCCAAGTCCACGCGACTTTATTGTCAGGTCTATTCCCCTGCTTGTTATCTCCAGAACTTTTGCAACAACCATGTCCCCTATGTCGAGAACATCGCTTAATCCGCCTTTGTTAATATATTTAGGAACTTCCTGCATGTGAAGGAAAGATGTTTCCGGAGAATCAAGATCAATTACCCATCCATAAAAAGTGATGTTTTCAACTCTTCCGATTACTAAATTGCCATTTCTTGGTTCATATATCCCTGATAGTGAAATTATTTTTATAAGCCTGTTTGATTCTTCTGCCAAGCCATACCTTCTTGCAATGATTTCATTCCCAATTTTTTCAGTGCCTTCTCCAGGAAGATAATCCTCGCCTTTTGAAATGACTTCGCCAGGTATCACAATTTTTCTTTCAACTTGGTCTTTATTTTTAATTTCCATTAATCCTCCTTAATTTCTTCTGTAACTGCAGAGCCATGAGTTACTGAATTTAGTTTATCATAAAATGAAAAAAGCTGGTCTCCTGAAGGCACAGAGGCGATTATTTCAAGGTCTCCATTATCTAACCAGTTTTCTTTCTCTTTAAAACTTGCCACAACTCCATAAGCTTTCCCAGTGTGAACAGCAGGAATTGTTATTTTTATCTTCTTTGTTTCCAGTCTTATTGGTAAAATGCCGTTTATTTTTTCCACAATCTCTGGAATTTGATCTGCAATAGGCGAGTTTTTTATATTAATGCGCACTTGCTCAAGAGCATTTCTGATTCTCTCAGCTGTATGAGAATTTCCTGTTTGCGGATCAATCGTGTTGCTTGAAAGATAATCCACAACTTGCTTTACCTTTTTCTCTTTTTCTTCGTCCCTGTAATCCTGGGTTGAAAGAATTTCACCTTCTTTGGCAATCTTTTCAGCGATAGAAATTACATCTGTTGTTCCAAAAGCTTCTTCAAGGTCTTTTTCAGCAGCCTTAAAGCCTTTTTTTGAATCAGAGTAAATAGAATCTATTTCAAGAAAGTCTGAAACAGAACCCTCGCCTTTTTTGAATTTTAATGCTTTCTCAAGATCAACAATCATCTCAAAATGTTTTCCTGCTTTTTTTATCCTTGCTGTAGTTTGAGTCATTTTATTTAATAAACTCCTTTAATTTATCCTTGACAAGTCTTATAGGTTTGGCTTCGCCATTTTTTACATAAACCAGTTCAAACCTATCCATATCAAAAAGTTTTCCCTGTATTTCTTTAAAGATTTCAATTGCAATTTTTGCATTCTTTTTTATACTATTTTCCTGCTTGTATTTTTCCCTGAGCTTCTCTTTTATCTTCTCATCGTTTTCTCCTATTGCAATTGCATTATAGGCAAAATAGTTTCCTGTTACATCACTTACATAAATCTCTGGTTTTTTGTCTTTTATTCCAGCCAGCATCATTGAAACTCCAAAAGGTCTTGCACCTCCGAACTGTGTGAACTGCTGTTTTATATTTGAAATATCTTTAATCACAAGTTCTGGCTCTATAGGAGAATCATAAGTTATTCTGTGCTGCTGAGCAAGAACCTGAGATCTTTCAATAAGAACTCTTGCATCAGAGACAATTCCTGCTGAGCTTGCAATTATATGCGAATCAATTTCTGAGATCTTATTTGACGATTTCTCAACTATAAGCTTATCTTTAATTCTTTTATCAGCGAGAATAAAAACTCCGTCTAAGCAAGTAACTCCTATACTCGCACTTCCAAGCCTTACGGTTTTCTGCGCATATTCAACTTGGAGAACTGTTCCCTCAGGAGAAAACATTGTCGCAGTTCTATCATAACCCATAGCCTGATGTTGCATATCCATTGACATTTCCATTTTATCTTATTTTATGAGAATTTTATAATGATTCAATCCAGCTATAATTCTCTGCTTAATTTACTTCTTCCTCACTTCTTTTTGGAGGTTAGATTTATTTAAAAGGTTTTTGGTGGGGAAAAAACATGGTTTTTAGAAGATTTATTCCCTTTCAACCCCTTCAACGTCCCAGAGACCCTTTCAACAAAGAGTTTCTTGGGCCATATTACAAAACACGCCCTTACAGAATCCACAGATCCTCTGTTTACAGAAATAATTGCTTCATTTCTTCCTGACTTTATTCCCTTGAGCCCTGTCTTTGAGGCTCCAATTACACCAATACCTTCAAGAATAGCTTTTTCAATATCTTTTACACTACCGCAAACAAGAAGATATCTCTTCTTTTCCCGCATGCTTGGCTTTAGAGATTTCATGATTTAAGGAAGCAGAATCAGTTTATTAATTTTCCCAAAATTTTTAAACTACCATTCCCAATAATTTTTGTAATTAATAAAATTAAAATGGAAGTATGCACAGTTGGCGGGTTTAAAGAAGTCGGAAAAAATATGACTGCTGTAAAAGTTGGCGAAGATGTCTTTATTTTTGATATGGGGCTTTATATCCCTGGAATTGTTGAGTTGCAGGAAGAGGATCTTTTAACTTATACCCAGAGATTTAAATCTAAGAATCAGCATAAGTCTGGAAAATCTGACAATTACCAGAAACCGCACAGGCAACCGCAATATACAGAAGAGAGACTTAGAGAATTTGGGGCAATTCCTGACGATAGGGTTTTAGACAAGCTTGGCTGGAGTAACAAAGTTAGGGCAGTTTTCATAAGCCACGCTCACCTTGATCATGTAGGAGGAGTTCCTTATCTGATTAAGAGATATCCGAATGTGCCTATTTTTGCAACGCCTTTTACCATGAAAGTTTTGGAAACAATTGCTGAAGACGAGAAGATCTCTTTAAACAATCCACGGAAAACAGTTCAATCAAATTCCACTCATGTTGTTAAAGGAAAATCAGGAACATACAAAGTAGATTTCATTCACACAACGCATTCAACTATAGGATGTGTTTTTATTGCCCTGCATACTCCTGAAGGAACTTTCTTTTACGCTTTGGATCTTAAGTTTGATAATCATCCTACAATGGGGGCTCCTCCTAATTATAAAAAGTTTAAGGAAATTGGCAGAAAAAACGTCAAGCTGCTTATTCTTGACGCATTATATTCTGGCACAGAGAAAAAACCAGGAAGCGAAACAATAGCAAGACACCTTATTGAAGAGGCCCTTACAAAAGTGAGATATTCAAAAAAAGCCATTTTTGTGACAACCTTTTCATCGCACATAGAAAGACTTAACAGCATTGTTGAATTTGGAAAGAAAACAGGAAGGGAAATTGTTTTTATTGGGAGGAGTTTGTATAAGTATGTCAATGCAGCAATGGCAGTAAAAAAGTGCCCTTTCAAAAAAGATGTAAAAATTTTGAAATACCGGAAACAGATAAATTCTTTCTTAAGAAAAGTTGAAAAGCAAAGAAACAAATATCTTCTTGTTTGTACAGGACATCAGGCAGAAGAAAACTCTATCCTTGATAGGATTGTAAAAGGAGAGACTCCTTTTAGATTTCAGGAGGAAGATAACCTGATTTTTTCTTCTTCAATAATCCCAGCACCAATAAACATAGCTGCAAGAGATAAAATGGACAAAAAGCTAAAAAGACTTGGCGTCAGACTTCAGAAAGATGTTCATGTTCATGGACACGGCAGCCGCGAAGATATGAGAGACCTTATCAGGCTTTTAAAACCAAAACATATAATTCCTGCTCACGGAACACTTCAGCAGGAAACACCCTTGATAGAACTTGCTTCTGAGCTTGGTTATAAATTTGGGGAGACCTCTCACCTGACAAGTAATGGCAAGGTTTTGAAGTTTTAAAGCTTACATTGATTCACGAAATAATTTTAAACTCATTTTCTTTTAGATTATTATGGTAAAGGAAGATATTTTCGAGGGATTAAAGGTTGCTCTTTCAAAAGGAGAGTCTTTGAAGAGAGCTATGATGAGCCTCTTTAATGCAGGATATCCTAAAGAAGATATTGAGGAAGCTGCTCGTTATCTCCTACAGATGCAACAATCTTCTAACCAACCTCAACCTTCTCAGCAAGTCTCTACTCAACCTCAATACCCCCCGCAAGCCCAGCCTAAGAAAGCACAACCAGTAGCAAAACCAGTTCAGCAACAGCCCCCCCAGACACCTTCAAAAACACAACAACCTTTAAAGCCTCCTCAAAAAACAGCTCAAAAAGTTTCTGCTTATGAAGAAAAACCAAAGTCAACAGGCATAGTTGTGACAGGAATACTTATTCTCTTACTTATTCTCCTTCTTGGAAGTTTAGTGGCAATTTTCTTGTTTAAAGACGAGCTGGCAGAATTTTTTGGGGGCATCTTTTAGATACCAGTCATTTGTTGAATTAATCACAATCAATTTTATATAGTTTAAGGGTACTCTAAATTATAAACAGTTATTATTAAAATAAAATGGTAAAATTTGCGCATCTTGCAGACATTCATCTTGGAGGCTGGAAACAGTTGCCGCTCCAGGAGTTAAACTTAAGGTCTTTTGAGAGTGCCATTGACATTTGCATAAAAGAGAAAATGGATTTTGTTTTGATTGCAGGAGATTTGTTTGACTCTGCTTTTCCTCCGATAGATGTCCTTAAAGAAACTTTTAGAATATTCAGGAAACTTCATGACGCAAGAATCCCGTGCTTTATAATTGCAGGAAGCCATGATTATTCTGTCTCTGGGAAAACTTTTTTGGACGTTTTGGAAAAATCAGGTTTCTGCAAAAATGTCGCGGATTTTGAAGAAAAAGAAGAAAAAATAATTCTTAATCCTACAATCTACAAAGGCGTTGCTGTTTATGGATATCCTGGGAAAACATCTGGAATGGAAATAGGCGACCTGAGAAAAGCTGAGCTTAATGATGCCCCTGGAATGTTTAAGATTCTTATGCTCCATACGACAATCGATAAGGCAAAAGGAAACCTGCCAATAGATTCTCTGGAAATTAGTAAACTCCCTCCAGCAGATTATTATGCCCTTGGACACCTTCACATAGATTTTCAGTATGAAAATTTTATTTATCCTGGTCCGGTATTTCCCAATAACTTTCAGGAACTTGAGGATTTGCAGTATGGAAGATTTTTAATAATTGACACAAATAATTCCGGAGGAGAGTCAGGGGGGATGGTTAAAAAAATCCCTATAAAATTAAAAGAAATTGCCTCTTTTGAGATAGAAATAGATAACGCATTGACTGCAACAGAGAAAATAATTTCTGAGATGGAAAAAAAAGACATTGAAGACAAAATAGTTCTTCTCAGACTTCATGGTGTTCTGGAAATAGGAAAAAACTCAGACATAAAATTTTCCCAGATTGAAGAAGCTGTAAAGAGAAGGAAGGCATACTTCTTCCTAAGGAATACTCATGAACTTAAATCAAAAGAAGCTGACTTAGAGCTTGAAATAAGCGAGGCAGAAGACGCTTTAATAATTGAAAAAGAAACAATAGAAAGTTACTCAGAACAAAATATCTCTTCTTTAAACAAATACATTCTTCCTTTTATGAAAATTCTCTCAACAGAAAAACAAGAGGGAGAAACAACAGAAAGCTTTACACAAAGACTTTTAGAAGAATCCAAAAAATCCCTTAATTTTTGAATAATAAAAAGAAATTTGACCTTAAAAAAATCAGAAAATGATAATTAAGAAAATAACTTTGAATAACATAAGAAGTTACAAGAATCAGGAAATAATCTTTCCAGAAGGCTCAACTCTTTTATCAGGGGATATAGGCTCGGGCAAAACTTCTGTTCTCTTGGGAATTGAGTTTGCTTTGTTTGGATTGCAGCCTGGCCAAAGAGGCACTTTTTTACTGAGAAATGGGGAAAATTCCGGAGGCGTAGTTTTTGAATTTGAAATTGGCGGGAAATCTGTGATTATTGAAAGAACTCTCAAAAGAGGGAAAACAGTTTCACAGGATTATTGCGCTATAACAGTTGAAGGCGAAAAACGCGAGTTTTCTGTTACAGAACTCAAGGATAAAGTTCTTGAGCTTCTTAATTATCCTAGAGAATTTGTAAAAAAACAAAATATCTTATACAAGTTTACTGTTTATATACCTCAGGAAGAGATGAAGCAAATAATTCTGGAAGATCCGGAGGCGAGGGTTAATACTCTAAGGCATGTCTTCGGAATTGACAAATACAAAAGAATCCTTGAGAATGTTTCTATTCTTGCCTCAAGGCTAAGAGAAGAAAAAAGAGCTAAGGAGGTTTTAGTTGAAAATCTTGAGCAGGATAAGGCTCTTCTCGTTTCAAAAGAAGAAGAACTTGAAGCAAAGCATTATAATCTTACATCAATTGAAAGAGAACTTTTTGCCAAAACAGAGGCAAGAAAAAAAATCCAGGAAGAAAAAGAAGCTATTTCAGAAAAAATAGATGAAAGAAGAAAACTACAACAAGAAGCTGAGAAATCAAAGATAATTATCTTTCATAAAAAAGAAAATATAGAAAACAATGAGAAGACCATACAACAGCTTGAGACCCAGATAAAGGAAATCTCAGATCTGAACTTTGACGAGAATAAAATTACAGAAATTGAGCAGCAAATAAAAATGAAAAAAAAGGAAAAAGAAAAGCTGTCTGAAGAGAATCTTAAAGTTTCCTCTCAAATGAATTCTTTAAATTCAAAAAATCAGGAAAATCAGGAAATAAAAGAAAAAATTAAGCACATAGAACTTTGTCCGACCTGTCTGCAAAATGTAGGGCCTGTTTACAAGAGCAATGTTGTAAATAATTTGGATCTCAAAATTTCTGAGAACACTCTGAAGATAAAAGAGCTGACTACTAAAAAGTCAGAGTTGGTTGAAAAGATGGAATCTTTTGACAATGAAGTTACAAGAAATGAAAAAGAACTTCAGGAACTGATGCTTTTAAAAATGAAATTCCAGGATTTGGAAGAAAAGAAAAGAAGAATAGCTGAGATTAAAAAAACAAGTGATTCTATAGGGGGGGATATCAGGATTTTAAACAGCCAAATAGAAAATCTAAATCAAGAAATTTTCCGTCTTAATAAGTATGAAAATCTTTTTAAGGCTAAGGAAAAAGATCTGGAGGATTCTTTAAAAAAAGAAAGAATTGCAGAAATAAAAGTTGCTGAGTTAAAAAAAGAAATAGAGGTTTTTTCAAGGCAGATTGAAGAGTTAAAGGAGCGAATAAAACGCACAGAAGAAATAAAGGAAAAACTGAACCGCACAATAAAAATTGAAACATGGCTATCAAAGAATTTTTCTCCGTTGGTGTCTCTTATTGAGAAAAATGTAATGACCAGGCTTAAAGTAGAGTTCTCAGATCTTTTTGCAAAATGGTTTTCAATGCTTGTATCTGACGCATTTGACGTCAGGCTTGATGATGACTTCACACCCATAATTGAATTTCAGGACTATGAGATTGATTATGGCTATCTCTCTGGCGGAGAGCGTACAGCAGTCGCTCTTGCTTATCGTCTTTCTTTGAATCAGGTTGTTAACTCTATGCTCAGCAAGATAAAAACCAATGAAATAGTTATTCTTGACGAGCCAACAGACGGTTTTTCTGAGCAGCAGCTTGACAAAATGCGCGATGTTTTAATACAGCTCGATGTAAAGCAGTTGATAGTTGTGAGTCACGAACAGAAAATTGAAAGCTTTGTGGAAAACGTAATTCGTTTCAAGAAAGAAAATGGCATTTCAAGAATTCTTTCCGAAAGCTTTATAAAATAAAAATCCTAGATAAATTTATAATTTTATAGGGTTGATTCTAAAAAAATTAAGTGGGGACGTTATAAGACAATTTATAGAAAATGGAAATGGACAAAGAACTAAAAAACTCAATTTTGAAAACAGGAACAACAATTCTTGGAATTGTTTGTAAAGACGGAGTTGTGATGGCTGCTGATAGACAGATTACTATGGGAAATATTGTTGCAAGAAAAGATGCTAAGAAAGTTTTTACAATAACTGATTATTTAGTTTTTGCAGGTTGTGGAGTCGCAGGAGATATTCAGAGAGTTCCAAGGATTATCTCTGCAGAATTAAAATTAAAAGAACTACGCTCAAAATCCCGTCCAACTATTAAGCAGGCAGCAAATCTTTTATTTCAGATAGCTTATTCAGGTATTAGACAACCTTCCATGATTCCTCAACAAGTAGGTTCTCTTTTAGCAGGATTTAATGAAGATGGATCAATTGAATTATATTCTATAGAGGCTGCAGGAAGCATACAAAAAGTTTCAGATTATGATGCAAGCCAAGGTTCGGGAATGCCATATGTTCTTGGTCTTCTTGAGAGGCAGTACAAGAAAGACATGTCTGTAAAAGAAGGCATAGAACTTGCAAAAGAAGCTCTAAAGAGTTCAACTCAAAGAGATACTGGATCTGGTTATGGCATTGATGTTTTTACAATAACAAAGGAAGGGATAAAGAAAGTTGTTGAGCAGGAGATTCTTCCAGAATACAAAGACAGACCAAAATAAGGAAAAGAACAATAAAAAGAAGTGATTTTAATTGAGACATTCAAATAAAAATAAGAGATAACTAAAGCTAGTCTTAAAAATGACAGACATTCTAAAACACATAACTGAAAAACTTGAAGGAAAAATAACAGAAGCAAATTTTGAAGCTGCAAATATCGTTCTTTATACAAATAATGAAAATTTTTTCAGAGAAGGGGAGTCAAAAATAAAGGAGATCGTTAACGAACTGAAAAAAAGAATTGAGCTCCGCGCAGATCAGAAGATTTTGCCTGACCCCGAGAAAGTGAAAGCAGAAATAAAAAGAATTGTTCCAGAAGAGGCAGAAATAACAAAAATAATCTTTGACAATCATAGGAGCATTGTTGTGATTGAAGCTAAAAAGCCTGGCATGGTCATAGGAAAGCAAGGCTCTATTTTGGATGAAATTAAAAAGACAACACTTTGGACTCCTCAGATTCAAAGAAGCCCTGCAATAAAAAGCAAGATAACTGAAAATGTCAGAGAGGTTTTATATGCAAACAACAATTATAGAAGGAAATTTCTTAACGAGATAGGGAAAAAAATCTACAAAGAATGGAGTCCTGAAAAAGTTGAGGAATGGGTAAGGCTTACTTTTCTTGGGGGTGCAAGGCAGGTTGGGAGAAGTTGCTTACTTCTTCAGACGCCAAACTCAAAAGTCTTGATTGACTGTGGAGTAGATATTGCGAGTCAGGGAAGGAACAAGTTCCCTTACTTTGATATTCCTGAATTTGACATCCGAGAGCTAGATGCGATTATAATAAGCCATGCTCATCTTGACCACGTAGGGCTTCTATCTTACCTGTATAAAATGGGCTACAAAGGACCAACTTATATGACTCATCCCACAATGGACCTGGCTGCTCTTACTTCACTTGATTTTATTGGCGTCGCTTATAAACAGGCAACAACACCTTTGTTTAGTTCCAAAGATGTAAAAGAGATGGTAAAGCACACAATCTGCCTGAATTTTAATGAAGTAAATGACATTGCCCCAGATATAAGGATAACTCTTTACAATGCAGGTCATACACTTGGAAGTGCGATGGTTCATTTCAACATTGGAAATGGTTTGCATAACTTCCTTTATACAGGGGACTTTAAATATACCAAAACCAGGCTTCTTGATCAGGCTGTAACAAGTTTCCCAAGAATAGAATCTGTTTTGACAGAAGCAACTTATGGAGCAAAAACAGATATCTTGCCTCCAAGGCTTGAATCAGAGGAAAATCTCCTTGATATAATTAAAAAAACAATAGACCGTGGTGGGAAGGTTTTGATTCCTGAGCTTGGTCTTGGTCGTGCGCAGGAGACAATGCTTATACTGGATGATGCAATAAAATCCGGGAAACTGAAAAATATCCCTGTTTACATTGACGGAATGATATGGGATATCAACGCAGTCCATACAGCTTATCCTGATTTTCTCAGTAATAAAGTAAGGTCCTCTATTTTCCAAGACCAAAATCCTTTTGTTTCAGAAACTTTTGTTCGTGTTGGTTCTTCCCATGAAAGAAAAAAAGTTGTAGAAGGCGGACCGTGCGTTGTCCTCGCAACATCTGGAATGCTTGTCGGCGGAGCCTCGGTAGAATATTTAAAGGAATTTTCTGTTAATGAAAAAAACTCTATAATATTTGTATGTTATCAAGGTGTTGGTTCATTGGGAAGGCAGGTGCAGGAAGGGCTTAAAGAAACAAAAATGATTGTTGACGGACGTGAAGAAGTTGTTAAAATAAATCTTGAGGTGCACACAATCCCTGGATTTTCTGCCCACGCCGGAAGAAATGAAATAATGTCTTTCTTCAATAATATGAGGCCAAGATCAAAGAGGATCATGATAAATCATGGTGAGGTCTCGAAGTGCCTTGACTTAGCTTCTGCTTTGTACAAGCTTAACAGAGTTGAGACCAATGCACCAAAAATTTTGGAAACCGTGAGATTAAGATAGTTATACCAAGACTTAAAAACTATTTTTCATTTTATAAAAAATGAAACACAATCTGAAAATCACAGCAGTTCTTCTTACGATGTTTCTTGTTGCTCAATTTATTGGACTTGCAGTTGTGAATGCAGATATTTTTCACATTGAAGAGGAAGTTAATGGGACTGTACAGCAGGTATCAAATCCGAATGTCGCTTGGGTAGCTCCTCCTAAAGTAGAAAAAGAGAGCGATTTTTTTAATATCTTTCTAAGTTTAATAATTGCGTTTATAATTGCAATATCTTTATTGTTCTTCTTAAACAGATTCAAATTCTCATTATTGCTCAGAATCTGGTTTTTTGTAGTAGTATGTCTTGCTCTTTTCCTGGCTTTCTATTCCCTTGAAAAACTTGCTGGTTTTGAAATAAATTCTCCTCTCCCGATATCAATAGCTGCTGTTATCGCTGTCTCCTTAGCCTTTTTCAAAATTTTCAAGAGAAATCTTTTAGTCCATAACTTTACCGAGCTTTTAATTTATCCAGGGATTGCAGCAATCTTTGTTCCGATTCTTAATTTCTATACACTTATAGCTCTTTTAGTTATTATCTCAGTTTATGATATGTGGGCGGTATGGAAATCTGGATTAATGCAAAAAATGGCAAAATCCCAGCTAGATAATCTTAAAATTATCGGAGGATTTATGGTTCCTTATATTTCTAAAAAAACAGGGCAAAAGATTAAGAAATGGAAAAAAACCCTTAAAAGATCAGAGCTGAAGAAAAAGAAAATAAAAATGGATATTGCGATTCTTGGAGGCGGAGATGTTGTTTTTCCAATAATTGCAGCAGGTGTTATGTTTAAAACTTTTGGACTTTATTCTGCAATTCTTGTCATAATTGGAGCCACTCTTGGTCTTGCGTATCTTTTTGCGAGATCAGAGAAAAAGAAGTTTTACCCTGCAATGCCTTTCATCTCAACAGGAATTTTCATTGCAAT
>CAZQSV010000004.1:0-17953 GCA_964596305.1 Candidatus Woesearchaeota archaeon | reverse complement strand
CCCCTATGTTTAAAAAATTCAATTTGCCTGAATCTCTTTAGAACTTTTTGATAACTGCCTTCTGCCAGAATCTTGCTTTTATCCTCGCTCAGAAGCCTGAAATTATAACCTGTTAAAGAGCCTTTTACATTCTCTTTTCCAGGATATTTTTTCCACCTGGTTTCTCCTTTCTTTTTGTATTGTAGAACCATTACCTTTTCTTTTTTCTTCGTGCTTCCTGAGCTTTTTTGATATTTCTTTTCCGGGCTTTCTTCATCTTAGATGTTGGCTTTGCTTTTTCAGAAACATTTTTTCTTGGCTTTGCCTTAAAAATATCTCCTTTGACTCTTCTTGGCTTTGCACCCAATTTAGAGATAACACTTTTTGATCCAGCACTTTTTCCAACTAAAATTCCCTTAGAAACACTTGCATCAGTTTTAGCAATAAGCCACGCTTGTGTATCCCACCCCCCTGTCTTTCTTTTTCCTGCGAGCCGTTGGACATGTCCTTTCCTTCCGACATCCTGCATTCTAAAACTAGAGAATTCTGACTTTGGTCTTACAACAATCCTGTAATACTTTCCTTTTCCGCCTGTTCCAGGCTTTTTCCTTGCACGACCATTTTTAACTTTTCTTCTTTTCATCTTAACCTCTTTTAATGATTAGTTTTAAGAAGAAATAAGTTATAAACTTTTCTGAAAAATCTCAGAACATATCCCCAACTAACAAAAACAAAAACATTTCGGGGCAGTAGTTTAGAATTATTTTATAAGCTCTTGAATATTCTCAATAGCATCTGCGACTTCTTTCCCTTTCTTGGTCAGTTTTATAATTTTTATCCGCCCCTTTTTTTCAAAACTAACCAGCTTCAAAATCTCAAGAGTCTGCAGGATCTTCACTGCATGGCTATAAGTACAGTCAACTTCCTTAGCCAATATACTACCATATCTCATTCGTGTATTCTTCTTCAAAGAAACCAACATTAAAGCAGGCTTTCTTCGAAAAAAAACGTCAAAGTTGTCTTTCATTTTAATTTTTGAATTTTAGTTTTTCTCAGGTTTTTTATTCTTTCCATAAGTTATTTTTCCTTTGAATATTCTGAAACACTTATGTTACAAAAGATATATTCAATTGGTGTTTTTAAATGTTGTTATTTTTAATTTTAAAATGGTAACAAGAGTTTGAATAATTAAGAGTTTCCATAATATAATTAAAGATTAAATAATCTTTAAGTAAAATGCCCAAAAAACAGAAAAAATCTCATGAAGAAAAGCTGGCAGAGAACTTCTTCCCTGTAAATCCTGAAGATATTAAATATGCTATATCTAAACCATACAAATCTCTAGACATCAGCTCCTTAATCACGATTGAAAAAAAGGGCAGAGAAACTAAACAGAAAACTGAAAGGAAAAAATCCAGAAAAAAAACTACATCAAGAAAAACAAGCAAAAAAACCAAAAAAAGCAACCTGAAATTTAAAGAGTTTAAGATACCAAAAACCAAGCTAAAAAAGGGCGGTTATGAGCTTGTTATTACAGAAAAACCTCAGGCTGCGTGGAAAATCGCTTCTGCACTGGGAAAGTCAACAAAAAAAGCTATTAACAGCGTCCCTTATTATGAAGTTGACAGAAAAGGGAAAAAAATTATTGTTGCATGTGCAGTTGGTCATTTATTTACTCTAGCACAAAAAAACTCTGGCTCAAAGATTCCTGTCTTTGACATTGTCTGGATTCCTAATTTCTATGTGAGAAAAAACGACTTTAGTAAAAAATATTATAATGCTTTATCAAAACTTATAAAGAACGCCGGGATGTTAACAGTTGCTACAGATTATGATGTTGAAGGTGAGGTAATTGGATTAAATATCATAAGATTTATCGCAGCACAGCCTGACGCCAAAAGAATGAAATTCTCATCACTTACAGAAAAAGAGATTAACCAATCTTATGAAAACAAAAAAGCAACCCTAAATTGGGGACAGGCAATCGCAGGCGAAACCAGGCATTTTTTAGACTGGTTCTACGGAATCAATCTTTCCAGAGCCCTAATGGAATCCTTAAAATCCATCGGAAAATTCAAAATAATGTCAATAGGAAGAGTCCAGGGGCCAACGCTGAGAATAATTGTGAAAAAAGAAAAAGAAATCCAAGCATTCAAAAAAGAACAGTACTGGCAGGTTTTAATTACCTTAGAAGACCCAAAGATGGAATTGGCCCATAATAGAAATATTTTCAGGAAAGAAGAATTAAAAAAGTTTGAGGACCTTATTGGAAAAATAGGCAAGGCAGAAACAAAAAAATCCGAGAAAGTCCTCCCGCCAAATCCCCCTTTCAACCTCACAGCACTTCAAACAGAATCCTACAGACTTTTTGGGATAAATCCCTCAAAGACACTTGCAATAGCCCAAAATCTTTACCTCACTGGTCTTATATCTTATCCAAGAACCTCAAGCCAAAAACTTCCCCCCGCAATAAATTACAAAGAAATCCTCCATAAACTCGCAAAAAAATACAATGTTGAAGATCTCATAACAAGAGAAAAACCTCTTGAAGGAAAAAAGATAGATCCGGCACACCCTGCAATTTATCCAACAGGAGAAGATAAAGGCACAAACATCCAAACTTTATCAGGAGACGAAAAAAGGATTTATGACATTATAGCAAAGCGTTTCCTCTGCCTTTTTATGAGTAATGCGATTGTTGAGAATAAAAAGATCAAAGCAGAAATTGAAGGCTTGACTTTCACAACAAAAGGTTTATCAATAAAAGAAAAATCATGGATGCAAATTTACCCTGTTAAAATTAACGAAAAGGAAATTCCTGATTTAAATGGAACTATTAAGGTTTCTGATTTAAAGATAGAAGAAAAAGAAACACAGCCACCAAAAAGATACACCCCTGCGTCCCTTGTCTCGCTTCTTGAAAGAAAGAATCTCGGAACAAAGGCAACCAGAGCCGCAATTTTAGAGACACTTTATCATAGAAGTTATATTCAGGGGCAAAGCATAAAAGCAACTCCCTTAGGAATCTCATTGATAAGCACTCTTGAAAAAAATTCCCCCATAATTATTGATGAATTATTAACCAAAGAGTTTGAACAGGAAATGGAATCTATTTCTACATCAAAAAAAGATTATACAGAAAAAGAAGAAAAAATAATTGAAAAGGCAAAAAAGACCATAAAGAATATCATAAAGCAATTTACAAAAAAACAGAAAGAGATAGGAGGAGACATTTCTCAGGCAAACCAAACTCTTATAGATCAACAGAGAGAAGAAAGTAAACTGAAAACTTTATGCCCTGTCTGTAAAAAAGGAAACTTAAGGATCTCTTACTCCAAAAAGACCAGAAGATACTTTGTTTCATGTAATTCTTATCCTAACTGTAAGAATACATATAGCCTGCCTCCTAACGGCCTTGTAAAAAGATCAAGCGAGATTTGTGAGGATTGTGGTTTTCAAAAACTTATGCTGATAAAAAAACGCAGACGCCCATGGGTCTTTTGCTTCAATCCCGAATGCCCAACAAACAAAAAAAGAATTGAGGAATACAGGAAAAAGCGAGAGGGAGAAAATCAAGGGCAATAAAATGATTTATGAAAATATAAAAAAACATCTAGGAGAAAAGTGGGAAAAGGGAAGTCATTAATTGTAAATTATTGTTAGGTTATATTTGCTATTTCTTACACTTGCATGAGGTACCAAAACATATCCTACTTCTAAATCAATTATTTCTTCGTAATCATTAATCCTTCTTTCATGGAAAATCTCGTCATGAGAATTTCTATTAAGCATATCCTCATATTCTTTTAGAGACTCAAACAAAATTAAATCCATACTTTTAGTTGAATTAAAAATAATTTTTGCTTTTGTAGGATAACTAAATCCTAATCCTTCAGAATATAATTCATAAGGGATAAAATAATCTTCTCTTAATTCATCTGAATAAGACTCTTCTAATTTTCCAAAAAGTCCTATAACATAACAAATAATTCCTTCTTCGTCTTCCTTGCAAGAAACTCCGACCCCTAAACTTTCCCAGTAGATAGGATTTCCTGCATCAAGAATAGCGGAACGATGACTGGGACTTGAAATCCATCCGTCCACAACATCAGATGCAAAAGTATCTTCTCCATAAAAATAGGTCTGAGAAAGAACTTCTGAGTAAGATAAATAAAAAATTTCTTTCTCTTGTAATCTTTCTACAGGACCATAACCCTCATATGGCTCATGAGCAAATAAATCTGTTTTGATCATCTCTTCAGCATAATCCTGAGCAACCAAGTCCAAAAGAAAGTTTCTTTTAACATTATCAATCCCATATTCATCTCTCTTCAGATTTATAAAATCAAAAATAGAACTCCTCAAAAAAGTTCCATTGATATCAGAAATATCTAACTGAGAAGAAATTATGTCTTCTTCTGTGATTGTATAAGGAATATAATACTCATAGTAATCTTCTTCATACATATCAAAACAAATTGAATACTCTTCACCTTGTTCATCTATTCCAACAAAAGTTAATTCTCCTGGACCAATTTTATTTTCAGAGATTTTAATTAGTCCATTATTTGTAGAACCCATAAACTCTCCATTGAAATAAATATCTCCATCAATTAAATATTCACCATTCAAATAAAATTCAAGTTCATAATTTGCAGGAATTATTAAAATAGCTAAAATTAACAAAAACAATACAACAAAAATTCCTCCAAGAATCATTAAAGTAGTTTGGATTTGTTTTTTCATTCTAACTAGATACCCCAAAACCCAAATCAATTCCGAAAGGATTATTGTTTCTTTTTGGAGCTTCTTTATTTTTATTTGTAGATTTATTAACCAGTTTAATTTTAAATTGTTGAACTCTAAAATTCATAGAATTATTTAATCGTTTATTCAACTTATGCAATAAATCATTTTCTACATATTTATCAATTTTCCCAACCAAAACAACAATTACTCCTTCATTGTAATCGTCTTCATAATCTTCAATTTGTCCCTGTAATCTATTTATTTGAGATTTAGTTTTCAAATCTTTTTTTAGTTCTATTCCAATTTGCGAATTTCCAATACCAATATCACACAAACTTCTACTTGCCTCTTTTTTTATTCTTATGTTTCTTTTTTCAGAAAAAGGATTATTTGATTGATTCAAATTATCATGTAAAAAATCCATTAAATCATCACGATATTTTAATTCATTTGGATATTCCCTTTTAGGTTTCCACTTTCTTACTAAATCTAAGCATTCATCAAATAAGCCTTTTCCGAACATCTTAAAATAATCAAGAAGAACTAAACTTAAAAATATTCCTAAAACCACTTCCCAAGCGTAGTCTGCGTTTTCATCTGCTCAAAAAGCAGGCTTTTTTTCAAAACTTTATCAGGATCAAATCCAAACTTAATCATTCCAATCTTCTTTGCACTTTCTATCACCTCATTAATTTCGGTAAATTCAAATTTTTTATTTTTTAGTGCTTTCCTTACTGACTCGCGGACAACCCATACTCCGAGAGAAGCCCAATAGCTTGGAAGTTCAAGCCTGATTGCAAGAACAGAAGCCTGTCTTTTAATTTTCGTAAGATATTCCAAAATAGGTAGTCTTGCAGCATAATATCCTCCTGAAGTATTTGAGGCATAGGTTTTCCTTCCCGAGAAAGATTCAAAATCTGTCGCAGCCTTTATTTCGTTTCCAGGATTCCACGAACTTCCAGGAAGATAAAGCTCAAATAATTCATAGCTCCAAACATTTGGGAAGAACATTATCAAGTAAGCATTCCCCATGAATTCTCCAAAAAATAACTCGTGGTTTTCAATCCATTTGTAACTGCGAATTTTTTCCAAAAGCTGTTTCCCAATCATATCATCTATAGCTGTTATAGACCATCGTGTAGGAACAAGCTTCTTGTCTTTTTTCAAACCAAGAACCCCAACACTGAGAATTTTGCTTAGAACATATTCATCAAACTTGCTTTTATACAATTCAGTAATTCCTTCAACTGCTTTTATCTCATCGTTCATAACCTTATCCAGCTTTCTGTGAACTTTCACATTGCTTGTGATTCTCGCTTTTTTTAAAGGAGCTCTCATTCCCTGCGGCAACAAAACCTTGTCTCTTTTTAGACCTGGAGCTATTTTCCTCCGCAACTCTATTTCAACATCAACAGGCTTTGAAGCTATTGCAAGCTCCTGAGCAATCTGGACAAATTTCTGGTTGCTTTTTCCGTTACTAATTCTAACATCTTTGACCTTTGTCTGAAACCTTGAATTAAGAAGATTTTCTCTAAGTCCAAGAACATCCCTGATTCTAAAATTCTTCTTTGCCCAATAATCTGGGGAATCATAAACCCATGCATCTTCATCTTTTTCCAGAGGGCTGAGAATCCCTACATTAACCAATGGATATCTCAGCTTTGAGCCAATAAAAACACTTGGCGGAGAATTTGTGTTTAATTCTGAAACCTTGTCAATTTTATCAAGATCTCTATATTTAAAATTAATCTCAGAAATCTTTTTTATAACTTCAAACCTAATATCCCTCTTAGATACCATAAAGAATCAAAGAGATAAAAGTTTATATTATTTGGGAATTACTGCAGAGTTTCTAAATTTTTGTGAAGAATTCTTCATTACTAGACTTTCAAAGTCAAAAAAACCTTTCCTCTTAAAAAATCTTATATCTCTCTCTATTAAATAATAATTTTCATTCAGAAGTTTATTTCTTAGATAGAAGATGGAATAATCGTTTGAAAGTAAACTTATAGGATTAGACATTAAAGCAAGAACTACTCCTTTAAGGAGTAAATCAAAATCAGTACTACTTAAAGAATATCTTTTTCTAGTTCTCTCATATTTATTAGAAAGCTCCTTATAGAATTTTTCTTCCTCTTTATTAAGGATTATTATTCTATTATTATCCCTAAAAGATTCGGCTAATCTTCCTTTATCTTTTTCTTCTTTTACAATAAGTCTACGAAGATCTAATAATTTTCTATATTTGCATCCTCCTTCTTCTCTGATTATTTTTCTGTAAGGATATGACCTCCCGCCACGAATCTCTTGCCTAATAAGTTCAGTTATGTAAAATTTGCTTCCATTTTCAATATATTTTCTTACTTTAATCAGAAACTCTCTATTTTTTCCTGTAAAATAAAATTTTCCTTTTGTTGAGGTATAATCTCCCCTGTTCCTTCCCAAAGGACTCATTATAACAGAAGTATCAACTAAAACAGGACAACCTTCTAAGGATAATTCTTCTAAAGTCTTGATTTCTGAATTTCTAGATTTTTCTGCCATCATAACCAGCCCCTGCGAAATATTCCCTTGTTTTTTATCTCAAAACTTAATTCTTTTTTTGGAATGCTCCTGTGCTTTAGGAGAATTGCTTTTCTTTTTCCACGGTCATTTTTTAGCTCAATAATTGTTTTGCTCCAGTATTTAAACAAATCACCACCAACAATATTTGCTTCAGGTTTAACCCCCTTTCTCCACTCCTCTTCAGAGAGAAATTCATGATAAACCTGATTTGTGATTAAAATAGGCATATTCTGTTTTCTTGAAATTTCAGAAAGAATTCTCATCTGCTTTGCAACTTCCCTATTCACTTCCCTGATTTTATTATCATCTTTTGATTTTTGTGCCTCGCCGAGCTCAAGCCTGTAAAGCATAGCCATTCCATCGATAATAATCAAACTAATATTTTCCTTTTTGACTCTTTTAAGCAGATTCATAAAAATTTCTTTTTGTTCTTCAAAACAAGTTGGATTCAAAATAAAGATATTTTTTAAAATTTCTTCAAGGTTTTCCTTACCTACAACCTGCTTCACTCTCTCAACACTAAATCCTCCCTCTGTATCTATAAAAATAACTTTCCCTCCTTTTTTTGCCATGCTGCATGCAGCCAACAAAACAAGATTAGTCTTCCCGCTTGCCGGCGGTCCTGCTGTCATTGTTATAACTCCAGACTCATAGCCACCATAAAGCCACTTATTCAGGTCATAACTGCCAGCAGATATTTTTTCTATTTTTCTGTAAGTCGCAAGTTTTTCAGATTTATCAGCCATAAGAAAAAAAGCAGGATTGAGTTAATAAGAATTATTGTGATTTCGAGGATGATAAATTTTTACCAAATTTAGCAATATATATCTCCTCCGCTTTTACAAGTTCATCTATAGATACACATTCATGGGTATACTTCGGCATAAAACCAAAGACAGGATGTGTATTTGCTTTTATTTTAATCCCACAAACATCCCCTTTTTCAACTTTATCAACTAAAAGATAAGTATAATTCTCATTTTCAAGACGATATTTAATAAAATCTTCGTGTTTTAAATTTTCTAATCTTTTTATATTCATTATAAAAATTAAGAAATAGGATATTAAAGTATTTTTGTGTTGTAAAATATAATATAAAGAGTAATATTTAGAATATCACTTCATGCCCTTAAAATCTTTCTCAACTTTTTCAAGATCTTTTATAATCAAAGCCATGGCATCATTTACAGCCTTTTTTATTGTCTTTCCTTTAACAGTTATTTTTATTCTTGGTTTTTCAGAAGGATGTTCCCTCTTCCATGCTGCAAAAGTCACTGCAGAGTCCTTATTAAGATAAACTCTCAGGAGTTCTGCAATAGTAAGACTTCCAACCTGCATCTCAACTTCATCCTTTGAACTTTTCAAGACTTTTATTTCCATAATATAAATTCTCGGAGATAGTTTAAAAAGATTGCTGTTTGGATTTAAAACTTAAGGCGATTTTAAAAAGTAAAGTAACAGAGAGAAGTTTTATTCACCAGATAAGGTGTATTGGTAAATTTTCTTTCCCTCATAACCTATTTCATACATTTTTGTTCCGTCTGAGCTGAAGAATAGACCTTGTGGAACACTATCCTGGGTTGAAATAGATATGTCGTCATAAGAACAAGTTAAACTCCAATCAGTAGTGCAGGAATATTGGTAAATTTTCTTTCCATCCCTTCCTATTTCATACAGCTTGGTTCCGTCTGAGCTGAAGAATAAACCCTTTGGGTCACTATCCTGAGTTGGGATATTTATGCCGTTATAACTGCAAGAAGAAAGAGTCCAGGCATCTAAACAGGTGTATTGATATATTTTATTTGTATCAGATCCTATCTCGTATAATTTTGTTCCGTCTGAGCTGAAGAATAAATTCATTGGATAACTATCCTGAGTTGGGATGTATACGCCATTATAAATGCAAGAGGATAAATCCCAGGTAGGATCACAGGTGGATTGGCAAATCTTGTTTCCACAATACCCTGTTTCATACAACTTTGTTCCGTCTGAGCTGAAGAATAATCCTGCTGGACAAATATTTTGAGTTGAAATAGATATGTCTTCATAACCACAGGAAGATAAATTCCATGCAGTAGTGCAGGAATATTGGTAAATTTTGCGATCACCACTTATTTCATACAGATTAGTTCCGTCTGAGCTGAAGAATAAACCTATTGGAATACTATCCTGAGTTGAAATATTCACATTATCATAAGAAGCAAAAGAAATATCCCAAGAATAATCAGGTTCTTCTTCCTCTTCTTCAGATCCTATAGTGGTGGATTCTCTGATTGTATATGTATTTGTCTGTTGGCAGTTTTGCTCCTTATCAGAATCACTAATAAAATAAACAGTATACTCTAATTTAGTTGCATTAATTGGTCCTGAAAATGTCTCTGTTTTTGTAGAAAGCTGACTAAGGCCTTCAAAACCATTTTGAACAGAACTTGAATCTGTTTCATTAAGCAGTATAATCTTAATCCCTCCTATCTCTTCGCCGCCAGAATCTCTTCTAAGACGAACAGAATAAACCCCTTCAGAGTCTTCAATAACACTCTTGGCATCTATGCTAACCTTCATGCACTGAGAACCAACCTCCATCTGCTCTGCCCCGCTCTGGACAATGTTTCTTATCACAACCCAGATGATTCCTGCAGAAACAATAACAAGAAGAATTATTATTAAAGTCGCAACAATAGCTGAAATTCCTTTTTTGTCACGAAATCGTCTGTATACTGAAATTCCCCTCTCTTTCCTGTTTTCTCTTGCCATCATTTTTTCATTCTTTTATACTAGGATATAAAAGAAAAGGTATTTATAAATTTTCATAGTCAGTGCATAGAAACAGGCTCAGCATTAATCAAATAAAAACTTTCCTGTTGTAAAAAATATTATTAATCTTCATTTGTCTCTTTTTTTTCTTCACTAATAATATCATCTTCCTAAAAACCTTCATCTTCTTCAGAGATTTTTTTCTCCACCCTCTCGCCCGCCTCTTCTTTCATTTTTTTAAGGTCAGCTATTGTAATATTCTTTGCTATAACAGGATCAAATTTTATTACTCTTGCAGGAATTTTATCAGGCGCAGAATATACCCTCTCACTGATGAGCCCGTTAGTTTCATTAGATTTTTTTCCAGTATCTTTTCTCAGCCTTATGCCAAGGAAACTTTCAAGTTTGTTCACAAGCCTGTAATCATCTTCTGGCAAGATTCCCTGTTCTGCCATTTTTATTGCAGCTTCTGATTCAGACAAATCGTGAGCAAGCTGTTCCTGCGTGAGCTTCTTCAATCTCCTCGCCCTCATAATAACCCAATGAAAATTATCAATAAGATCCGACCGTGGCTTTTTTTCCACAGGTGTAAACTTCTCATAATTCCTGTCAACTATTTTCTTCAGGTTAATATTTTCCTGCTCTTTTTCAGATTCCTTTGCTTTAATTTTTTTAAAATCATCCTTCTGTCTTCTGGCATTTGCAAGCACATCATAAACTTTTTGTGTGGGAGATTTCTCAGCCTCCTTAAGCTGGAAAGTTGTTGGCCTCCTAACAAGAGGTATATTTTCCCTCTTTGAACAGGATTCGCAGATTTGAATAATTCCTTTTTCTTTAAAAGAAATAGCTTCAAAAAGCCTTGCCTTTTTTCCAGATACCCCACAGATAAAGCACTCCATAGAAGATAAAACCCAAAGGTGTTTTTTAAGATTTGTATTGAAAAAGGTATATATTTTTCTTCCCTAGGCTCTTCTAATTAGACAACTCTTTTTCAATTATATCCTTAAATTCCTCAAGCCCAATAATTTCTGAAACCTTTATTTTCTCGTTTACAAGAACTGTAGGAAGTTTGGTTATGTCATAAGTCTGGATTAACATTTCCACACTTGTGAGATTGTTATCCCCTGATATAGGAATCAGCATTATATCATCCCCATATTCCTGTTTTACTTCATAGAGCAAATTAGAGAACACATTTTGTTTTGCTTTTTCATCCAGACCAACATCATTCAACTTGTAAAAATAAACCACATTAACAATAGAAGAATCGCATTTCTCCTGAATTTTCAAACTATTAAGCCAGAACAAAGCTCTTAACAAATCAAATTTTTTATGCTCTGATAAGATTGTCTGGGAGATTTTGTTCGCATCTTCATACTTCTGCAGCATCTTTGCTTCCTCGTAAATCCTATTCCCGAATTCAATATTTTTCTGAATTGATAAATCGCAGTTCTCAATTGGGAAATTAGACAATAAGTAATTCTGCAATCTCGCATCCAGCAGATTAGTCTCAGATTTTATGTAAGTTTGATAAGCAAAATTATTTCTGACATTTTCTATGGAAAAACCAATAAAAATTCCTATCGAAAACACAGCTATTGAAAAAATCAGGGCAAACACAAATGCATACTTTGAATTTACCATTTGAAATCTTTTCTTATCATTTTATATATTGAAACTGCAAGGATAACAGGATGTATTGTTAAATATGCAAAAAAATACGATGCAAGGTTAATAAAACTTTTCCTGACTCCCGGATTTATCTTGCTTAATCCAAATAAAGTCAGGAGCAATCCCTGAATCAGAACAATTGCTCCGAAGAAATTCAGGGTCGTGACACTAACATAAAGATTATTAGCGGTTAGAAGAGAGACCTCTGATACAGCACTGTAAGCAGTATAGCTATGCACTAAGATTAATCTTTTTATCCATAAATAAAGAAATATACTCAGACCTAAAAGCCCTAAAAACATTGAAATTGCAAATAAAGGAATTATAAAATATCCTAATGGGCTTTTCTTGAATACCTCTTTTTTATATGAGAGAAGTGTTTGTACGCCTCCTATGCCCCATCTTATTCTTTGTTTCCACCAATCTTTTTTTGTGTCAGGAACAGACGTGTAAGTTATTGCATTTGCAGCAACTCTTATTCTGTAACCTGCCTTAATAAGTCTCCATGTTATTTCAACATCCTCTGTCATGTTTTTAGGGTCAAATCCTCCAACCTCTTTTAGCGCTTCTGTTCTATAAACACTCAAAGCTCCAGGAGTTACCCATATGCCTTCAATAAATTCAAGAAGCTTTCTTGTAAAAATTATCATAGCATATTCTATCGCCTGCAATCTCTCCAGAAGTTTTTTATTGTTCTTAACCAAGATCCTGCCAGTGACAGAGCCGACCTTGGGATTATCAAAATAGAAAACCATATTTTTTAGTGCATTACTTTTGATATAGGAATCAGCATCTATAATTGCCACCAAGTCAGCCTTTACTCTTTTTAACACATAATTTATGGAATCTGCTTTCCCGGTATTTTTCTTGTTTATTAGTTTAACTTTTGAATATTTTTTTGCGATTTCCTGCACAATTTTTTGAGTATTGTCAGTAGAGCCATCATTAACTATCAGGATTTCCTTTAAAGTTTTATAATCAGACTTCAATACCGAGAAAATAGTTTCTCCTATTCCTTTTTCCTCATTATATGCAGGGATGATTACGGAAAGAGAGAATTTTTTCTTTGGTTCTTTATAAGTAAAAAATTTATTCCTATTCATAAGATAGATAAATAAAAACAAAGAAAAGAAATAAATTGCAATAAACATATATACCAAATAAATTACAGACAACAAGTTCATTTTTCTGTTACCTTTTTTTCAGAGATATTAAAGTAATCATAAAACTCGTCGCTCAGACTCAATTCCCATGTGCGGCCTGATTTTTTCTTCTTAATCAAACCAAGTTCTGCAAATTTCTTTATATGATCATACGCTTTATTGCCACGAATTTTTATAATCACAGACTGCTTAATCAGCTGTTTATATGCAAGTATGGCAAGAGTCTCCTTCTCTGCCTCTGAAAACTCACTACTCCCAGAAGCAAGCCTGTTAACAAGATAAGCGTATTCCTGAAGAATGTCCATTTTCCACATTTCTCCTGTTTCTCCCCCTTTATGAATAACCCTTATCACAGAATCAGAACCCTCATACTTCTTCTTTAATTTTTCAATCAATTCGCGAATTGTAGAAGGATTCAAATCAGAAAGAGAAACTAATTCTCGCATATTCAAGAACCTCCCAGAGACAAATAAAACTGCTTCAAGAATCTTTAAATCTTCTTTTGCTTTTATCGTATCACTGTCTCTTTCTACCCCATCAGCTATCTCAACCATTAGAAACTATACCAAAAAAGATTTATAAGTATTATCCCACACAAGAGGATAATTCTTAACTCAAATCGCAAACCTCAGTATTGCCCCAATCCCGCCCATATTGTTAAATTGCTCTCCTTCTGTGATTTCAGTTGAGATTATTTTTACTTCAGATCCTATGTTTTCAGCTAATCCTTTCAGCTCTTTTATTTTTGATTTGCCGAGTTTTTCTGATAAAAACAAAGTATCAACAGCCCCAACACCCAAAGCTTTTCTTACTTCTTTTTCTCCTAAGAGAGTTTTTTCAGGATTTTCTCCCAGATTCTGCAGGAATTTTTCAATTTCTTTTTTTTCAAGAGTTCTTTCATGGTTAGCTAAAAGATCCTGGGATTTTACCACAAGCTCGCGAAGCCCTGATTCAGAACTATCACCAACATCAACTTTTCCTATAACTTTCTCACGGAGCTGCGTCATAAGATAATCCCCCTCCAGGAATTCGTCTTTTGTTGGTATTGGACCGCCAATAATAATTCCTTTAAGTTTTTTCATGTTAAAGAAAAGATTTTTCACTTCATCTGCAATTCTTTTGTAAAATTTCTTCGTAAGCCCCTCAGTAATTCTGTGGAATCTCTGAGATGAATTATGGACAAGAATTCCATTTGCAAAGAAATTTTTAGCCTCTGTCTCAATATCAATCATCTCTGATTGTTTATTGTTCTTTTTAAGCTCATAAATTTTTATATCAAATATTTCGTTTTTACTATTAACAATTAAAGAATCTCCTTTTTTCAGATCTTTGGCGAGTGCCTCAATAATTTTACCTCCTTCCTTCTTAAAAAAAACATGGTCCTCAGAAGCAATAATTGACCCAATTAATTCTTCCCCCCAAATCCCCCAAGATTTATCTTTAACAACTTTCCATTTATTTTTTACCTTGGTAAAAATAATTTTATTAGAGTTTAAATCTAATGCTTTTATTTCTTCATCTTTTCTAACATCTTCTATCCTCTTTAAATTCTTCTTTGTTCTAATTATAGTATCTGGACTCAAACATTGCCCGCCAGCCCTGACTTTTGACGGAATACCAGAAGTCATTTTCTGAAGAGGCTCTATTCTCTTTCCTTTAAGAAGGCCGATAGTTGCCTCCTTTCTGTCCATAACAAGCAAGCCAAAAACTTCTGCCACTTCCAGCATTTCTTTCAAAGGATCAAGAATAAATTCCTTATCACACCGATACATCCTTGTATTCAAAGGTACAGCAGGCTTAACCTCCCAAAATTGTAGATCTTCCTGCCCTTCAACTCTTGAAACATTACCGCAAAAAACTGCTAGCCCGTTTTCAGGAGTTTTCTTATATTCTTTAAGTCCACGGGTTATCTTATCCAAAGCATTGCCCACATTTTTCCTTGTTGAAGTGGATTTAATATTTTTCGCGGTTGATTTCTCTGCCTCAAGCTGGTCAATAACTGTATAAAGATTCTGCCCCGCAGGAATATAGACTGTTATAAGTTCTGTGGCCCTGGCTCTTTTTCCCTCAAGTTCTTCAATGATTTCTGCCAGTTCCTGCTTTGTTAGTTCCGCCATTTTTAAATAAACTCCACCTTAAACTCTCCTTCTTTAATTTCTTTAGCATTTAAAACATTTTTTAAATCACTCAAAAGAGATTTCAGATCTTCATAAGTTTTTTTATTTAGAATCAAAACAATCTCAGAATTCATTGGTTTCTTATTTTCTGTTTTTATACTTCTTACTTGGGAAATCTGATTTTTTAATAAAAACCATCTATTCACAAATGATTTAATATTCATATCTTTGTCTATCCAATTTTCTAAAAGTTTTTTATCAAATTTAGGCCACTCACAGAGATGTATGCTCTTTGTTTTCTCGTGCTTTCTATAATAAGTTTGATAAATTTCTTCAGTGATAAAAGGCATAATCGGAGCAATCATTTTCAAAATTGTTAAAAGGGATTGATATAGTGCATATTGTGCAGATAATTTTTCATTTCCTTTTCCCTGATAAATTCTTTTTTTAATAATCTCAAGGTAATAATCACAAAAATCTTTCCAGAAAAATTCTTCTGTATTAAATTTAGCTCTAGAAAATTCATATTTCTCAAATCCATGAGTTGTAGTAAATATAACTCTATTTAATTCCCTCAAAAAATATTCATCCAATTCTTCTAGCTTCTTCGGCTTCTTCGGCTTATTTTTCCCAACTGCCATAAAAACAAACTTAGATGCATTGAAAAGCTTATTAATAAACTTCTTTCCAGCAATTAAATCTTTTTCCTGATAATCCAAATCACTTCCTAATTTGCTTCCAGCAGCCCAAAATCTCAAGGCATCTGCACCATATTCTTCCATAACATCAATTGGAGAAACAACATTTCCTTTTGATTTTGACATTTTTTCTCCACCTAATGAAACATTTCCAGAAATTACAATATCTTTCCAGGGAATTTCCTTTTCATGCAGATATCCCCGAACAATTGTGTAAAATGCCCAAGTTCGAATTATATCATGTGCTTGGGGCCTTAAAGAAAAAGGCAAACCGATTTTATTTCCAATTAATGAATCTGCAATCTGCGGGGTTAATGATGAAGTTGCCCATGTATCCAAAACCATTTCTTCAGGAACTGCATCTTTTTTGCATTTTGGACATTTCTTTTTAGTTTGTAGAGGATCAACAGGAAGTTCTTTCTCTAAAGGTAAGATAACTTCTCCACAATCTTTGCACTCCCAAACAGGAATCGGAACTCCAAAATGCCTATTTCTTGAAATACTCCAATCCCACTCCAGACCATCAACCCAATTATCATATCTTTTTTTCATAAACTCCGGATACCACTTAATCTTATTTCCAAGCTCAATCCATTTTTTCTTTTTGTCGAGAATTTTAATAAACCATTGCTTTGTTGGAAGAAATTCAATAGGAGTTCCGCATTTATCATGAACATTTACAATATGCTTGATTTCCTTCTGCTCCTCAATTAGATTCTTCTTTTTTAAATCTTCCAGAATTTTCTTTCTGGAATCTTTAACTTTCAAATCTTTATAATCTCCTTCAATAATTTTCCCTTGTTTATCTAAAATCAATCTTGGTTCTAGTTTATGCCTATTAAGAGCATCCACATCAAACCTGTCTCCATAAGAACAAATCATCAAAACACCGGTTCCTTTTTCAATTTCAGCAGATTTGTCAGCAATAATTGGAACTTCAAAATCAAATAAAGGAACTTTTGCTTTTTTTCCAACTAATTTTTTATACCTTTTATCGTCTGGATGAACAAAAACAGCAACACAAGCACCTAATAATTCAGGACGCGTTGTTGCAATTAATAAATCCCTTCCATCACAAGAAAATTTTAGAGTTGAAAACAAACTGCTTCCTTCTTTATCCTCTAATTCTGCTTGAGCAATTGAAGTCTGACACTCAGGACACCACATTGTCGGAAAATCTTTTTTGTAAATTTCTTTTTTATTAAATAATTCAATAAAAGCTTTTTGAGAAATTTTTCTTGTGTTATCATCAATCGTAGAGTAATATAAATTATAATCTGCAGAGATTCCAAGATTTTTGAAATCCTGAACACATTCAGGCGTCACTTTTTTCAGGGTTTTCAGACAGAGTTTAATGAACTCTGTTCTTCCCATATCTTTACTCTTAACATTGTTTGTTTTTTCAATAAATCTCTCAGTTGGTAAACCATTGTCATCTGTTCCAAAAGGATAAAAAATACTTCCATCAAACATTCTTCGAAATCTTATAATAAAATCCTGTTGAGAGTAAGAAAAGGCGTGCCCAATATGCATTCTTCCAGAGATATATGGAGGAGGAGTATCAACAGAATAAATCTTTTTCTTTTTTAAATCAGCCTTATAAATTTTCTGCTTTTCCCAGAATTTTCTTATTTTCTCTTCCACTTCTTTAAAATCAAGCTTTCCTTTAGCCATAACATCCATAACACAATAACTTTTAAAAACTCTTTGAATCTATTTGAAATAAGACAATGGCAAACCAAAACATACAAATGCCTGCAGGATTCGGCGGCTTAATGAGATTCAGTGAAGAATACAAAAGCAAGATAATGTTAAAGCCAGCCCATATAGTTATATTTGTAATTGCAGTAATAGTTTTCAGAATTGTATTAGAATTTATTTATTAATAGTAAGTTATTAATCAAATCAAAATCATAAAATGTTTCCAGGACTAGGCGGTTTAAACCCAAAAAAGATGCAGGCGATGATGAAGCAGCTTGGCATGGATCAGAAAGAGATTCCTGCTTCTCGCGTCACAATTGAGAAAGCTGATGGCGGTAAGATTGTCATTGAAAATCCTTCTGTAACAAAAATTTCAATGCAAGGACAGGAAAGCTTCCAGATTTCAGGAGAAGAAAAAGAAGAAAGCGCAAAACCAGAAATAACAGATGAGGATGTTAAAACAATAATGGAAAAAGCAAATGTTAGTGAGGAAGAAGCAAGGAAGGCTCTTGAAGAATCAAAAGGAGACCTGGCAGAGGCAATTTTGAAGTTGAGT
>CAZQSV010000003.1:0-21592 GCA_964596305.1 Candidatus Woesearchaeota archaeon | reverse complement strand
GCTCTTCTGAAAGCGCTTCTTCATGGGGAGATGTCACAACTCTGGTTGAAATCACGACAGAAGATTAAAGAGACAACTAAAATCACATAAAGTTTTTAAAGTAAGTTTGCTTAGGTTTTATATGGCTGATAAAACAAGAGTTACTATTGCTATCTTGATTGCAGTGATTATAGTTCTTGCTTCTCTTGTTGCTTATACTTTTTTGGTTAGGCCTGCTCTTAGTGGTTATGTTGTGGACAGACAGCTTGAAGGATATAATTATGCTCTCCTGGAGATTGCACAAATAGCAGCCCAGTGTCAGCAGCCTATTCCATTAACTATTGGACAGGATGAGGAAGGGAATGCGCAAGTTATAAATTTGGTTGCAGCAGAATGTTTCCCTGACAGATTCCCTGAGTTGTCTGGAAAAGCTCAAGAGTAAAGTTCTTGAGATTAAGATTTTATTTCTAAGAAACCTTTAAATATATTCTTTGTTTGTTTTTTGTAGTTACCCTACATTAAGATGGCTTATAAGAAATACATTAAAAGAGGTGGCAAGGTCTATGGGCCATATGTTTATCACAGCAAAAGGGTTGATGGAAAAGTTGTGTCAGAATATATGGGCTCTCAAAAAGGGAAACCTGATTTCAAAAAGATTTCTTTGGGTTTTTTAGGGATTTTTGTTTTGATAACACTTGTTTTTTTCTTTAATAATTTTGGCGGAGAAATAACTGGAAGGTCTGTTCTTAATTTTGATTCAATTAATTTGGATCCTGAAGCAGGGCTTATTGATGGCAGCTTAAATCTTTCTTTGCAGGAAGAAGATTTCATTCCAGCTACATCAAAATTGATTTTCGAAAATGAAGGAAAAATCTTTGAGTTCTATTTAAAAGATTTAATAAATAATTCAGAAATTATGGAGAAGGAGATTTATCCTTTAATTTACTTTAATTTGATTATTGAGTCTGAAGAACAAGTACCTGAGAAAAAAACAGAAGAAGTTCCTGAAGATATTGAAGAAGAAGAGGAAAAAGAGAAGAAGGAAGAGAATCCTAAAGAAGTTGAGAGTAATGTTACATCTGATGAAACTATTCCTAAAACAAATGAGACTGTTAGTGATGGAGGTGTAAATGATGAGGGCGAAGAAGAAACAGGAGACAGTAAAACTGAAGAAACCCCTGAACCTAATGAAGACTATGAAACAGAAGAAGAAAATGACATGACTGAAGAAGATAATGGGGAAGAAATAGAAAGTGAAACAGAGACATATATTGATGAGAATGAAGCTACAGAAGATGAAGTTGTTACAGAGGAGGAAACTACTGAAACAAGCGAAGATAATAAGGAGGAAGAATTTGAAGAAGAAAGCAATGATAAAGATGGTGATGGAGAAAGTGCGCCTTCTCCAATAACAGGAGGGGTGATAGGGACGAATGAGGGTGAAGACCAGATACTTATCTCAAAAATTGGGAAGATTATCTCGGGTTTCTTTTTAGGTTTAAGAACAACAGGTTATGCAATTGAAAATTCTGTAGTTGTTTCTGGAGATGTTTCTTTTGATCAGGATTTTGTTTATGATTTTGGAGGTCAGAGTGCGGAAAGCGTAGTAATTGAGTCAGGAAGTGTAAGGACAGATTCAAAAAATTTATCTGAAGATGATATTGAAATAAAAACTGAAGATAACAAAATCATTGTTACTACGAACTATTCTGAATTTGTTGAAGGTTTTTCTGGAACTGATTTGATTGTTGAAATGTCTGATTTGAATATGACTTTTTCTCCCGGAGAATGGAAAGTGAAAATTGTTGAGCCTGATTCTGATAAAGAGTTAATTTCTTTCTTAATAACAATCGGGGGAGATGTAACTGTGATTAATGAAACAGAAACTCTTTTCTTGCAAGAGATTATTGAGCTTAATGATTTAGAAAGAGAGATTCTACGCAGGGAATTTGGAGAGAATGTAAGTGTGGATATTAGCGAGGCGGTGGAGAAGAATAATCTTCTTGTTATAAAATACGAGCTTGCAGATTATGAGATGATTCGTTCTTATGATCTTGATCTGAGTAGGCAGGTGATTGAATCTTTTATGAAAAGAGACAGGATTAAACTGCTTAAGGATATTGCAATGACCATTTCCAGGGAAGAAGAACCAGGTAAAACAAGGGAAGAGTTTTTAGGAGAATGGCATATTTAAGATTATAATAATACGGAGAAATATGGGAAAGAGGGATATATTTTAAAAATCTCAGACCCAAATTTGTGATAAAGAATATCTATTGATTAATTTAGTATCTTGCCAGTAATATCTCTTTTTATTATACTAAGTGATTTAAAAATATCATCTTTCTTTTTTTCAATTGTAAGAGGTTTATGAAATGGATCAAGGTAATTTACTATAGGTGTAGGATTGAAGACATGTTCATCCGGAATAATTTTTATTGGTTGAATTGGAGGGGGCAGGGTATATTTAGGAGGGGGGGAGTATTCGGGAAATGAAGACTTAAAAATTCCCATCCTCTCTGCAAAAAGAACATGTCTGCTGTGTTCCAATCTCTTATCATGAAAACTCATTATTTGTTTTCTCCTTTTTTATGAATATTATCTAGTATAAAAAGAGAACTCTTTAAAAAAGTTTTTATAATGAAACTCCTGTATGAAAACCCTCTTAGAATCAATAAAATTATCTATAAGGGCCTGGGAACGCGGGAGGAATATTAGGTATTTTTCTTATGATAAATTTTGGGGGGGTGATATCTGAGATTACTGATAACAGATGCAGCCTTCCAAGAGCAATATTAACTATTCCTGCCTGGAGAGGAATCCTTGAAGATTCTGAGAATTTTTCTACCACTTCTTCAATTTCTTCTTTTTTTAATGAGGTTGAAGTAATCTTACGGCCCATTATTCCTGAAACAAAAATCCTCTGATTAGGGCCTAAGCATTCTATTAATTTTACCCTAGGGTCATTTATTAGAGCATTTAATTTCCCAAGATTAATTTCTTTGTTAGTTGGTACGGGTCGGATATCTCTGATTGTTTCCGGAAGAAAATATTCCTTGGTTCTGGGAGAATATGGGAAAGGATACTTAGATCTCCTGGTTGGTCTCTTAACTTGTTTAGGATAAACAGAGGGGTATTCGGGATTTTTCTGGAAATCTTTTTTTATGTTTTCAATAGACTTCTCTAAAGGAGCCCCTTTTTTTAGATTAGATACCCTTTTATTTTCTTCTTTAATTTTTCCATGAATTATTTTTTTTATTTGCTCTCTTTGAGGTAATTTTTCTTCTATTTGCTCTTTTTCTTTTTTAGAGTCTTCCTTAAAAATTTTTTTGACTTTATTTTTTATTGCCAGTTCTTTATACTTTTCAGTATTCCTTATAAGTTCTTTTGTGAATTCAAGAATGAAAGTTTTTCTAAAGCTTTCTGATGTTTGCTTGAGCATTTTCAAAAAGAATTTTTCTTTTTATTGATGTTCCCTTCACCTGCTTCCATATGCATACTACCTTCTTGTTGAGAGGGGTTGTTCATTGGGTTCAAAGGCCTCATCTGTCTTTGAGGAGGAGTCATCATTGGTCTTGGAACTGGAGCAGGAGAAGATCTCTGCATTTTAGGGAGTTCTTCTTCTCTTTCTTTTCCTTGCTCATGGATCAGAGCTAATCCTCTTCCAATCAGGCCTGCGTGCTGAGAAATATTATCTAATTTTTCAAGAATTTTCTTCGTGTCCCCCTTATCTCCTCCTGATTCCACATCTTTTTTTGCAAGAGTTTGCGCAGAGATTTCAAATAAATTAAGGAGTTTTGAGATTTCGTTCGAGAGATTATCAAACTTTTTAGAAATATTTACCAAAACTCTTTGGAGAGCAACAAAATTGTCTGTTAGGGCTCGGTCTAATTTTATTTCCTTTACTGATTCATATCTTATTTTTGTTGAGCCCGCTTTTTTCCTTATTGTTCTCTTTTTTCTTTTTTTAACTTTTTTGGTTTTTGCAGTTTTCTTAGTCTTACCTCTTTTCTTTTTAGAAGCCTTAGCCATGTATATTAGTAGTGTTTTTTATTTATAAATATTTGGCAGAAAGATTAGATATGTGATATCCTAGAAAATATCTAGAACATCTTCTTTGTTTTCTTCTTCACCTTCTTCTTTTTCCTCTTCTTTTTCTTCCTGTTCCCCACTTTTGTTCTCTTCTGGTTTCTGTTCTATTGTTTCCTCTTCTTCTTGATTTTGCTCTGACTCTGTTTCTTCTTTTGGTTTCATACCAACAACTTCTTCAACCTCCTCAACAATTTTTTTCATTGCTTCTGCTCCTTCTTCCACATTTTCTCTTACTTCATTTATAACTCCTAGTTCTGGTTCAATAATTTCCTCTTCCATTTCTTCAAGAAGTTCTGCTCCTTTTATTGTTGGGGCTTCTTCTCCAACAGTTTTGTTTTCATCTTCTTCCAGAGTTTTTTCTCTAGTATAGGGGGGAAGTGGCTTTGGCTCTTTTTTTTCTTCAGGCTTGGGTTCTGATTCAGGCTCTCTCTCAAGTTTAGAAATATAAGCTGCAAGGTCTGCTGCCATGTCAGAATTTACACTTATACTGTCTATGCCTTTTTCAACAAGGAATTTAACCATTTCTTTTTTGCTTCCTGCCTGGCCACAGATGCTTGTCTCAACACCTTTTTCTTTGCAGACTTTTATTACATATTCAAGCTGGTGAAGGATAGCAGGATGCATTTCATTGTAAATATTCTGGACTTGTTCGTTTCCCCTGTCAAGAGCTAGGGTATATTGTGTCAGGTCATTTGTCCCGAATGAAATAAAATCTATACCTTCTTCGCAGAGTTCTTTTATAATCTGGACAGATGCTGGAGTTTCTACCATTACTCCTACTTTTGCTTGAGTAAACCCAATTTCTTTGACATAGGATTTTATTTTTTGAATATCTTCGACAGAAATTATTTGTGGTGCAAGAATGCCTATTTTGCTACCTTTTTCGAAAACACGCTTCATTGCATTTAATTCTGCCTTTAGAATTTCAGGATGTTTTAAGCTATATCTTATTCCGTGCATGCCTAACATTGGATTTTTTTCTATTTCTTTTGAAGCGCCTTCAAGATTCTGGAATTCATCGCTTCTTATATCAGATGTTCTTACCCAGATTTCTTCAAAATATTCTGCTATTTCACTTAGTCCTTTGAATATCATTTCTTCATATTCTTTTATATTGCTATTTTTGAGAAAATATTGCGGGTGTTTTCCCGACTCAGCAATTATTCCTTCAAGCCTTGCAAGCCCGACTTTTTTCAGTCCTGTTTTAGCAGCGCGTTGTGCAAAACTCGGAAGATCAATTAAGACTTTAAGTTTTATTTTTGTTTCATCAGTTACTTTTTTTATTTCTTTCTGGGCTGTTTCTGCAATTTTTCCCTTGTAGATCTTTCCTGTGTAGCCGTCTACAGTAATTACCTCTCCGTCCTTGAGTTTTGTTGTTGCTGTCTGCGTTCCCACAATCGCAGGAATTCCCATTTCTCTTGATACTATTGATGCATGAGCTGTAAGACCTCCTTCATTTGTGACAATTGCCGCGCATCTTTGCATTGTTACAACCATGTCTGGGTTTGTCATCTCTGTGACAAGGATGTCTCCCTTTTTTACTTTCCCTAAGTCACTAAGATCTTTTACTATTCTGATTTTTCCAGAGCCAATTCCAGGGGATGCTGCAAGCCCTTTTAGCACGACTTCTCCACTGAGTTCCTTTATAGCGCCTACCTCTCCACGCTTTTCAAGAGTTGTTATTGGTCTTGTCTGCACAATGTAAATCTCGTTATTTTCAATTGCAAACTCAATGTCCTGGGGTTTTTTGTAATGGTCTTCAAGCTTTAAGGCAATTTCAGAAAGAGTTATTATTTCATGTTCTTTTAGAACCTGCTGTTTTGATTTTTCTTCCTTAAGTTTTACTATCTCTTTTTTTCCAGAAGAATCGCGGGTAATGGCAATCTTTTTTGTTCCAATTTCTTTTTCTTTAATTTTTAGTTCAGATTCCTTTCCTTGTCCTGATTTGGAGATAACATATCTGTCAGGCGAAATCTGTCCTGAGACAATTCCCTCGCCCAGGCCAAACACAGCCTCAATTATTACATTGTCTTTTTTCATTGAAGGATCTTTTGAAAAAATAACTCCTGACTTATCAGAATCAACCATTTTTTGGATAATTACTGAAAGGCTTGCCTGCTCGTGCTTGAATCCTTTCTTGTTTCTGTAATATGTTGCTCTTGGAGTGAAAAGTGATGAAAAGCATTTTTTTATTTTTTCCAGAAGTTCTTTTTTTCCCTTTACATTCAGGAAAGTGTCTTGCTGGCCTGCAAAACTTGCTTCTGCAAGGTCCTCTGTTGTAGCCGAACTTCTGACTGCGACAAAAGGATCTTCAGACATTGAAGAAGGTGTTTCAATTATTTCATGTGCTGGCTTTTTTCCCAACTTTGATTCTTCTGCCCCCAGAGCCTCGTAAGCCTCAAGAATATCTTCTTCCATTTCAGGGGGCATTTCAGCTTTTTCGATCATTTCACGAATTTCTTTAGTAAACTTATTCAGATCTTCTGTTTTTTCATAATCAATTTTTTCAAGAATTTCTTTTATTTTATTATCAAGACCTGCTTTTTTTATGTAGTAGTCATAAGCTTGTGCTGTGACAGCAAATCCTTGCGGGACAGGGATTTTAAGATTGTAGATTTCTCCAAGATTTGCACCTTTTCCGCCTACAATGCTCCCAGAAGTTTTGTCTAATTCAGAAAACCATTTTATGAAGTCAGGGTTTTTTGATTGCTCTTTTTTCTTTGGTGTCTTCTCCTGAGCTTTATCTGAAACCTCTTTTTCAGTTTCCATTATTAAAAAAAGCCTGATTAGTTAATAAAGGTTTTTGTTTAATTCAGTTATTTTTAAGCATAAATTTTATAATGTTTCAATCTTACTTAATAATATGAGTATTAAAATAAAGGAAATTATTGGACTGGCAGATGAAGCTTTAAAAAATCCCAAAAAATACAATTGCTTAGCTGGTATCTCTTTGGGTGCTAAACATTATTCATATAAACCTAATGTTAAAGCTTATATTGGTTTTCTTATAAAAAACTTTGATAAAATTCTAATTTTTATAAATGACTATAATTATTACTGGGATTTAATGGCTTTTCAATATTTAAATAAGAATCAGGCTCTTGAAAAAGCGAAAAGAATGGGCAGGGAATTAAAGAATAATTATCAGAACACTCTTGAAAAATTCTCACTAGAAAATAAAGATAAAATTAAAATCATTACATTTTTTGAGTTATTAGAAAAGAAGGAATTTCAAGATTTTCAGAAGAAGTTTCATGAGCTTTTAGAAAAGAATGAAGCAATAAAAGAAGAAATAGGAAAAGATTTGGATAATCAAATTTTTTATACTAAATCAATAAAAGAAAAATTAGAGAGTATTAAAGAAAATAACTCCTCTTTTTATAAGTTAGCAGTAACTTTTGCCAAAAATTATATTTTAGATCAGTTGATTGCCAATCTCTATTTAATGTTTAAACAACCAATTAGTTATAATCTTAGGGTCTCTCCGACTCCCTATAAATATTTTTTAACCTTAAAGAAAACACTTAAGGATCAATATGGAAAAATCAGGGGTAATTTAAAGATAAAAGAGAACTGGGGATATCTAGGGATATGTCTCCCAGACCAAGATTATGAATAATCTCAAAATAGCAGGTTTTTTATACCTTCTCCTTTGTTTTTGATTATGAAGATTATAGGGATTTACAAAACACAACAATCCATAGAATCCCCTGAAGTAGTCCAGGGGGTTGATGAGCCTCTTGGATTAGAACATATTTTGGGAATTGCTGAAAGTAAAGGTCATGAAGTTGATTTATTTCTTCCTAAGAAATTATCTGATTTAGAAGGAATAATAAATGCTAATCCTGATATTGTTTTGTATTCTCCAACCACAAACCAGATAAATTTTAATATTGAGTTAAATAAAAAAATAAAAAATAAGACTAATCCTTTATCAATTATAGGGGGATATCATGTTTCAGCCCAACCTTTAGTAATACAAAAAGGATTCGACTTTGGAGTTTTAGGAGAGGGTGAAGAGACTTTTAGAGAATTATTAAATTCTATTGAAAAAAACCAAAATAATTATAGAAAAATAAAAGGAATTGCTTTTTCAGAGAATGGGAACTTAATTTTTAATGAAAGAAGAAAAAGAATAAAAGATCTTGATTCTCTACCAAAGCCTTTTAGAACAAAAAGAGTTTTCAAACAAAAATCTAATTATCTGGCGTATCCTCCAACAGAAGAACGAAAAACAGCTTTAATAGAATATTCAAGAGGTTGTACTTTTGATTGTGGTTTCTGTGCCTCACCTAATGTTTTGGGCAGAAAAATTGTTTATAGAAAACCAGAAATAGTTATCAACCAACTAAAGGATTTAAAAAATGATTTCGGGGTAAATTATGTTTTCTTTACAGATCTGAATATGACTTTGAATCCTAAAAAAGTTGAAGATTTAACAGATGCTTTGATTAAGGAAGATATTGGAATTTATTTCAATTTTATGTCAGGATTCAAGAACATAAATAATAGATTGCTTAAGAAATTAAAAGACTCTGGCTGTGTAAAAATCAGCTGGGGAATGGAAAATATCTCAGGAGATATAAGTGATGAAACAAATAAATTACCCCCTCTACAAAGAATGAGGGAAATTCTTGATTATTCTGCAGATGTGGGAATAATGAATGAAGGATCTATAATGATTGGGTGGCCTAATGAAACTGAAAAAGAATTAGAAAGAACTATAGAAAATTTACCAAAATACAATTTGCATATGATAAGACCTTCTATATACACTCCTTTTCCGGGAACACTTGATTATGGAATGATAAACGGACAAGGAAGTATAACTGAAAAAGATTGGTCAAAGTATGATACTAATAATCTTGTTTTTGATCATCCTTCCCTCAATAATAAACAACTAAGAAAATACCAAAAAGAAATAATAAAAACTTTTTATCAAAGTGAAGAATACAAGCAGAGAGTAAAGAATTTTACAAAAGAACATCCTAAATACAAAAAATCTTTTGATGATTTTTTATCAATTCTTAAAGTATAATCTTTCTTTGTCTCTTCCCGACTTTCTCAAAATTTATAAACACATTTAGCTTTTGTTTTTTATGGGATTTATTAGAGGTGGTTTGCTGATGATTGTCTCTGTTGTGTTTTTTGTAACTCTTCTTCTAGGAGGTGTTTTTTTGACAATATCTTTTTCTTTGAACTATGAAAATGTTGAGAAAGAGTTCCCTTTGATTGCAGAGAATCTGACTAATGGAAAGTTCAATCTTGCTGAAGAAAATTTTAATCTGACAAGAGAAATGGAAAGGGCTTCAGTGTTCATGGTCGATCATTGTTACAGCTTGAACAATACATTTCAGAATGGCCAAAACAACACAGCAAAAAATGATACTTTGGTGCAGAACCAGAATGCCTCTGATGTTCCTGTCTCTTCTGAGAATTTGCCTGTGTCTTATGTTTTTGCAGCAGGCGGTTATGTTTTTGTTATTCCCTGCAGTGTTCTTGATGAACTTGAAGAAAACCCCCAGGCTTTGACAGATGCAGGTATTTCAAATATAGTGGATCATATTTATTATGAAGAATATGACTGCAATTTTTGGGATTGTTTTAAGACAGTTGCTTCGGATTTTTCATTTCTCTCTCTTTTTAGGGAAAGACAGATAGAATGGAGAGGAACTCTTTTTCTTGTTTCAGAAAAAGCCAGGAATTACTGGTATGGGAAATTTAGTTCTGCTCTCATTGGCTTGCTTGTTTTTGCTATTCTTATTTTCTTGCTGATAGGGCAAAAACAAAATGCTCCTATTCTGATTGGGACCTTGATGATGGCCTCGTCTTTTGTATTGCTCTGGTTTGAAAATATCTTTGAGGGCGTTACAAAAGTTTATTTGGTTTTCCTTAGTCTGTTTTTTAGCAAAACAGGAACTGTCTTTTGGATAGTGTTTATTTTTGGCCTGATTCTCTTTTCTGCAGGAATAGCTTTAAGACTCTTGCAAAAAGATCTTATTAAAAGAAAATTCTCAAAGAAAGACATTCTTGGAATTTTCAAGAGTGAGATGAGTAAAACAAAAGAAAAAGAAGTTTCTGCAAAAAAGGAAAAAAAGGAAGGAGATGTGAAGAAGATGAAGAAATGAAATTAAGTTCTTCTTTATTTATCTTTTTTCTGGTCCTTTGAATTTGGCTTTTCTTTTTCCTGCCTTTCTAGAAACTTTCTTATGAATTTTTTATAGTCTTCGTTGTTAGTCTTTATTTCTTTTATTGAAAATACTGAAATACCTTTCTTCTCATGCTTTTCTGTTTTTATAAAAGATCTTAGTCTGTCATTCATTTTTTCGCTTATTAAAACATCCTTCTCTGCAATAGAAGAAATTTTCTTTGCAGCAGTCATAAGGGTTCCCAGACTCATGAATGTGAAAACTCCTGATTTCCTGTCCTGTTTGGCGACAATTGTTCCATAATTCAAAGAGATGCCAAAGTTTATTTTTTGTTTAAACATCTTATTATGGTGCGAAAGTATTCCTTTCATTTTTTTTGCAATCTCAATTGCTGCGAGCTCATTCTTGAATGTTTTTGTTTTTGTTGGAGAGAGGATAAAGAATACAATATTGTTGCTCTCATAAGTTACTGCTTTATGGCTTTCTGCAAAATTGACTATTTCCTGGATTGTTTCTTTGGCATTGCTCTTTTTAGAATGAATCTCTTCAATGTTTTTTATACTGAGGGCAATCACATCCACGTTTTGTTTTTCTCCTTTTATTGAAAGAGAAAACTCTGCTTTGTTTCCTGGATTTACAAGAGTGCTTTTTGAAAGTGAAAAAGACTGGTGATGAGCATTCTCTTCTTTTTTCCTTTCTATCTTCTTTTTTCCTTTTCTTCCTACTTTTGATCTGATGTATCCTACAAAAGTTCTCTGATAACCCCTCTTAAACACGATGAATGCAACAAATCCTAACAAGAATATTATGAAAATCCAGACAACAGGATTCCACATAATTCCTCCTGATACTTTTTTTATGTCTATGGCGTTTCCAGTGAGAATCATTTCCTGGGAGAGGGAAGAATTTCCTGATATGACTTCTACTTCATAATGACCATCAGGTGCACTTAATCTATACATTTGGCTTTCTTCCAGACCGAGATTGGTTTTTATTCTTAGTGTTTCATTTCCAAGCTTGACAAAAACTGTTTGATTATAGGGAACATTTCCTGTATTTGTAATTATTAGGGTTTTGTTTAGTATCTCGATTTTTATAGCTTCTTTTTTATTTATTCTGAAGACAGAGCTTGCGTCAAATTCTCCGGATTCTGAGACAACTGTCCACTCTCCTGGAAGCTCATTTTTTGCAATCCAGAATTTAATAAATTCGCCTGTTTCAGCTTCTTTTTCTTCGACAATTTTACCCTTTTGGTTTTTTATTGTTAGGAAAGTTGTTGAAGAGATTTCTTCTCCTGTTTGGTCATGAAGTATTGTTTTAACTTCAAGATCTGTTCCTGGCTCCACTATTTTTTCACCAAAGAATATTTCAAGGCTTGTTGGAATTTGGTTTATTCTTATGTTTTTGTTTAAGAATCCCTCGTTTGTTATTTCCCCTTCTGTATCAAGTTCGTGAACTTTTAGTCGCAGAATATATGCTCCTGCTGCCATATTTTTAGGAATATCAATGCTTAGTGAAAAAGATTCTTCGTTAACTTTTTCAGACTTTGTTAAGTGGGTTGTATTTGCGTGACTAATTGAGGCTTCTATAAAACCTTTGACAGGGTTTCCGTCTTCTCTTATGGCTCGCCCTTCAATTGAGATACTTTCATTAGGATTGACCTCTGTTTTGGAAAGTTCTGCATTTAGTGTTATTTTGTTTGAGATCTTGAAACTTTTTGTTGAGGTTGATTTACCATCAAATAAAACTTTTATGCTGCATTTCCCTTTCATGTTATCAATGAATTTCTGTTCAAGAGGCAGAATAATTTTTCTATCTTCTATCCCATTTTCTTTAAGGGAAATTATTCCCTGAGACAAACTTTTCACTTCGCCTTCACAAGTTAATTCCATATTTAAGAAATCGCTTTTTTCTGTTTTTGTGGAGATTGTTATCGGAACAGAAATGGTTTCTCCTAAATTATATATCTCTTCTGGCTGCTGGTTAATTGTTATCTCTGCAGATACTAGTGGAAGAATCAGGAACATAAGCAGTAGAATTGAGGAAAACACCTTTATCTTTTTCATAGATATTAAAGTTGGATATTATTTATAAATATTGTTAAAGTTTAAAAATAAGAATTGCATATACAGTATATGAAAAAAGGCGTGGTTAAAGTGACTCCTTGGGAAGTTTCAGGGAAAGTAGATTATAATAGATTGATTAAGGAGTTTGGAATAAAGCCAATATCAAAGATTCCTTCTGTTTTTAATGAGAATGTTTTGTTCAGAAGAAAGGTTGTTTTTGCACACAGAGATTTTGACAAGGTCTTGGATTGTGTTAAAAATAAGAAAAAGTTTGTGATGATGACAGGATTGATGCCGTCTGGAAAATTTCACTTAGGGCATATGATTCTTGCTCAGCAAATGATTTTTTATCAGAAACTTGGGGTTAAATTGTATATTGCTGTTGCAGATTTGGAAGCTTATAACACCCGAAAGAAAAATTTAGAGGAATTGAAGAAGATCGCGATTGACCAGTACCTCTTGAATTATATTGCTCTCGGACTTTCCCCAAAAAATTGTGATTTTTATTTTCAAAGCGAGAGGAGTGATGATTCCAAAAAATCAAATGCGTATTACAGGCTTGCTTCAAATTTTTCCAGATACGCTACTTTTAATGAATTCAGGGCTGTTTATGGCGGGATTTCTCCTGGGAAGATGAATGCTTCTCTTTTACAAGCAGCAGATATGTATCACCCGCAATTGCCTGAATTTGAAGGGAAACCTGTCGTGACTTTTATTCCTGTTGGAGTTGATCAGGATCCGCATATACGAATAGCAAGAGATATGGCTAACAGGTTTAAGGATTATAAATTTCTTCCAAGTGCTTCAACTTATCACCTATTTCTTCCTGGATTAAAGGGCGGAGGAAAAATGTCAAGCAGTGATGAAAATTCTTTTATTGCTATGACAGACTCCCCAAAGGAAGTTGAAAAGAAAATAAAAAAATACGCGTTTTCAGGAGGAAAGGATACTGTTGATGAACACAGAAAGAAAGGAGGAAATCCAGACGTTGATGTCAGTTTCCAGTATCTTAAATTTTTCTTTGAACCAGATGATGAAAAGCTAAAACAAATTGAGGATGATTACAGAAGCGGGAAAATGCTTACTTCTGAGCTGAAGGAATATTTAATTAAAAAAATAAATGCTTTCTTAGCAGAGCATCAGAAGAAACGAGAGCTTGCTAAAAAACAGATTGATAAATTTATTTACAAAGAAAAATGAAAATCATAACACTTCATGTGGACTATATCAAGTTTAAGCCGTTGAAAAAAGCGCTGAGATCTATTTCTGATCTTTCTGAGTCAGAGAAAAAAGGAAAGAATGTTTCTGAAGCCTTAGTTGTTCTGACAGCTGTTGAAAAAGGAGATAGTACTTCAGAAAGTGTTAAGGAACTTGTGAAAAATGTGAAAGATATTGCTGGTCAGGTTAAAGCTAAGGACATTGTTCTTTATCCTTATGCACATCTCTCAAGAAATCTTGCTTCTCCTGAGACTGCGGCTGAAATTTTTAAAAAATCTGAAAAGGAACTTGGAAAAGATTTCAAAGTTGTGAAAGCGCCTTTTGGGTATTACAAGGAATTTGAAATGAAAGTTAAGGGCCATCCATTGAGTGAATTATCTAGAGAGATTAGTTCTGATAAATTTTCTTCTCCTAAAGGCAGGGAGATGAATGAAGAAAAAATTGACTCCAAAAATATTTTAAGAAGCATTGGGAAGAGCATTCTTGACAGGAGCAAGCTGAAAAAAAATGACCATCGAATTTTAGGAAAGGAAATGGACCTTTTTTCTTTCAATGATGTATCTCCTGGCAGTGTTTTCTGGCATGACAATGGACTTATCATTTACAATGAACTTATTAGTTTCATGAGAGAAGAGCTGAAAAAAGAAGGATATACAGAAATAAAGACTCCTGAAATCCTTGACAAAAAATTATGGCTTTTGTCAGGTCATTGGAATAAATACAGGGAAAATATTTTCTTATCTGAATATGAGAAAAGAGAATTTGCAGCCAAGCCAATGAATTGCCCTGGTGGATTGATTATTTTCAAGCAAAAGCCAAAATCTTACAAGGATTTTCCTATGAGGGTTGCAGAATTTGGAGTTGTGCACAGACAGGAGCTTTCAGGAGTTTTAGCAGGGTTGTTTAGGGTTATTGAATTCACGCAGGATGACGCACATATTTTTTGCAAAGAAAAACAATTAGAATCAGAGGTTCTGAGAGCAATAAAACTAATGAAAAGGGTTTATGATAAATTTGGTTTTGATTATGAAATAGAATTTTCAACAAGGCCTAAAAAAAGAATTGGGAGTGATTCTGTCTGGAATAAAGCTGAGAAAGCGCTTGAAAATGTTCTGAAGAAAAATAAGATAAAATATAAAATCAATAAGGGAGATGGCGCATTTTATGGGCCAAAGATTGATTTTCATCTGAAAGATTCTCTTAGGAGGAAATGGCAGTGCGGAACTATACAGGTTGATTTTTCAATGCCTGAGAGATTTGGGCTTGAATACACTGATAAGGACAATAAGAAGAAAAGGCCTGTAATGATTCACAGAGCTATTTTTGGAAGCTTGGAAAGATTTATTGGAATTCTCCTTGAGCATACAAACGGAAGGTTGCCTACGTGGCTTGCTCCTGTTCAGGTCAAGGTGCTTAGCTTTACAGACAGGAACAAGAAATATGTGGAGAAAGTAATAAAAGAACTTGGAGAAAAAGTTCCTGGCTTAAGAGTTGATGCAGATTTCAGGCCAACAACTGTTCAGAGCAAGGTTAAAGATGCTGAGATTGGGAGAGTCCCTTATATTGCTGTTATAGGAGATAAAGAAGAAAAAACAGGAGAAATAGCTTTAAGAATTCGCGGGAACAAAAAAATCAAAAAAATGAAGTTGGAAAAGTTCGCAGAAATGATTAAGAAGGAGATTGAGGAAAGGGAATAAGAGCCAGTATAACAAAACATATAAATCTTTTATTTATTAAGACATTATGAACCTACAATTTTATTTGGAGAAGTTAGAATCATATGATGTTTTTCAGAATTTTATGAAGGAGAACCCAAAGGCGTATTTGTGCTCTGGTTTTTTTACTCTAGATAAAGAAGGAAAGGACAATCAGCGCCATCTTGACTTTTATATTCCTGATAAAGAAGAAATGTTCAGCTTTAAGTTTGAGGAGGGTAAGATTGGGAAAGTTCCTGTTGAGATGATAAACAAAAAAGTTCCTGAGAAGATAAAATCAGGCCAGGATTTTAATTTTGATGAGATAGAAAAAATGATTATTGATGAGATGGATGTGCAGAGTGTGAAAAACAGACTCCAGAAAATACTCTTTTCTTTGCAAAGCCGTGAAGGGAAAAACTTTCTCGTTTGCACTGTTTTTGTTTCAATGCTTGGGCTTTTGAAGATGAATATTGATCTAGATGGAAAAGATGGAAAGCCAGAGATAACATCTTTTGAGAAAAAGAGTCTTTTTGACCTTATGAAGAGAGTTAAGTGATTTAGTTCTAATTTTTGCCGATTATTTTGAGATAATAAAATATATAAAGAATGAGGGTTTTTTATTCTTGATTTTTGTTATTTTGTAATAAAAACAAAGAATTTATAAATAAACCATGAAGAAAGAAAAATAATGCATAAAATGAAGATAGCTATAATGGGGTCTGTGACTTTACCAATCCCTCCTTTTCAAGGATATGGGGGAACTCAGAGAGGTATTTATGATCTTATTACTCATATGAACAATAAAGGACATAAAGTTCATTTATTTGGTCCAGGGGATAGTGATATTTCTGGACTAGAGAATATTGTTTTACATAGTATTATTGATCAATCTTTATGGATACCTGAGAATAATATTTCTGTAGGAGAAAAGTTAGACCAAGATCAAATGCATTATGACTTTTCTCTTGAGAGGTTAGAGCAAATTGATAAAGAAGAAGGAATAGATATAATAAATTTGAGAAAAGATAATCTTAATTTTATTGAAAAAATAGTTGAAATATTTGGTCCTGAGAGAGTTGTTTATAGTTTACATAATGTTAAGAACAGGGCTAGAATAGAGGTCATTAGGGAAATGGGGATTGTATCTATTGCTCATTGTAGAAGTCATAAAACCCAGCATGAGGACCTGCCAAATATAAAGGTGATTATGTATGGAATTAATACAGATGCTTATCCTTTTTCTTCTAAAACTCTTTCTGAATCTAATGAAGATCCTGGATTAGATGTTCTAAAAAAACTTAAATCCAGAAATGAAGATTATTTAATAACTCTTGGAGCAATTGGAAAGCATAAGGGCCAGAGAACAAGTATTGAATTAGCACAAAAAACAGGTATTCCTTTAATTATTGTAGGTACTCCCCAGGATAGAACTGGCAATGAGAAAAAAGCATATTTCGATGAAAAAATCTCTCCCCATGTTGACGGGAAGAAAATAATTTATTTTGGAAATGCAGATGAAGAACAGAAAAAACTTCTTTTGAGAAAAGCTAAAGGGTTTTTATTTCCTTCAGGTTATGAGGATAAGACATGGTCTGAACCTTTTGGAAGAGCTCCTGTAGAGGCTTTAGCTTGTGGAACGCCTGTTATAGCTTATCGAAGAGGGTCTATGGAGGAGATTATATTTGATTCATTTAATGGATATTTATTTGATTCATCATCAGAAGCTCTTCAGCAGATAAGAAGTCTGGATAATATAAAGAGGCATGATTGTAGAAAAACAGCAAAAGTTAAATTTGATAGTAAAAGGGTTGCGGATGAATATGAGAAACTCTTTTATTCAATGATTAAATGATAATAGGAATTGATTTTGATGATACTCTCTCTAATAGGAGAACTGTAAAGAAAAAATTAATTGAAGATTCCTTGGGTGTTAAGATATCATATGCTGAAGTTGATGGGAGAAATGCTGTGGGGATTATTGGAAAAACTTATTTTTCTCAAATTATGGATTTTCTTGAAAAGACAAGAGAAGGCATCTTTGCTGCAGAACCTTTTCCTTATTCCTTAGAGATCTTAAAAAGACTTTCTTCAGAAGGTTATGGAATGCATCTTATCTCTGCATCTTCTGAGGAAAAAATTGGATGGATCAAAGAATGGTTATCCACTTATAAAATTCTTCCTTATTTTGAAGGTTTTTGGATGTCTAATAATTCTGGGATTGAAACTTCAAAAGAGAAAATTTGTAGAGAGAAAAATATAGGTCTCCTTGTAGATAATGAGAGAAGACATTTTACTTTTTCAAATCCAACTTTAAATAGAATCCTCTTTTCTCCTGTTGAGCAGATATCTCTTCCTGGCTTAAAAATTGCTAGAAACTGGAAAGATATTTATGAATTTGTTAAATAAAGATGCTATCGAAAAAGTTTAAATAAACTTCTGATTGTTTCTTCATATTTAATTTACAATGGGCGGATTATTAACTCACTTAGGCATTGCAGTTGCAGGATTTCTTATTGGAATATTTCTTTTTAAAAATTGGAAATACGGGTTAGGATTCTTTATCGGACATTTAATCCCGGATATGATTGATTTTGGATTTTTAGGAGTTATTATGGGTTCTGTGAATCCAGTTGAAATAATGACTCACAGATGGTTTGATTTTTTAGTAAGTGTAGGGCATACCTGGTGGCATTGGGTTGTTTTTGGGATTATGGTGTTTTTGATAATATTCTTGCTTTACAAATCCAAGAAACTATCAAAGAGAAGATTTAAGATGTTCATGATAACCTTGATCTTTTTCCTGGCAGGAGTCGGAGTTCATTTACTAATAGATAAATTTGTAAACGAGACGAGTTATTGGATATAATTCTCTTTATTTTCTTATGGCTCAGGAAATAACTTCTTTGCATTCTTCTGGAGGAATTACATATAAGCTTCCAAATTCCTGGTTAAGAACTTCTTTATTCACAAAAGTATTATTTATGTAAACATATCTCAATAATCGGCCATAATGATCTTTGTCTGTTATTGAAGAATTAAGAGTAACTTCTTTGTCAAGAATAAGGGATTCTAAAAATTCCTTAGCTTCTTCATAGCCTTTTTTTGAAATCTCAGGCGTATCTACACATAATAATCTAATTATTTCTCCGGTATTTATTTTAAAAGTGTCTCCATCTATGACTTGTGTTACATAATTATCCGGATAAGAAACAGGCTCTTTGATATTAAAAGGGAAGATAAATATTAAAGAAATTAAAATAAGAAAAATTGCAAGAAATATCAGTGTGAATTTAATTTCTTTTTTCATCAGCACTCAACTTTTGTATAATTTTTGCTTTGAGCTTCTTCATCTGAAGTAAAGCAGATGATGTTTTCTGAGTTTATTCTTTTTGCATAATGGCAGTCACAAATATAATATTTGTCTGAGTTTATTGATCCGACATAAACTGTTCCTTCAGGACATCCTAAATCCTGGCAAACTCCTGTTTTCTTATTTGTAATCAAGAGATAAGTGGCATAAGATAAGATAGCAATTATGACAATTATTATTGAAATTATAAGAACCTTCCTTGTATTCATTTTTTCTTTTTTACCTTCTTTTTCTTCTTTCTTCCTGATCTTTGTCTTGAAAAGATTCCAACTAATTTGTCATCAACTTTTACTTTTGGAACAGAAGACTTGTTAGCTGAGGTTACACAGCTTCTTCTGATAATATCTTCTACTTGCTCTTTTAATGTAAAGAGATTCTTTTTTGCACGTTTATTAAGAATCTTTTTTTCACCTTCATTAATAGTTATTGTGATACTTGTCATTTTCTTCTAACATAAGTCTTGTCAACCTTGAAACTCTTGTAGATTCCTTCAAGAATATCTGTTCCTGCATATCCTGCAAGAAGGGACAATCTATAATCAAAATTAAAAATCAAGCCTACAAAGACTCCAATGATGAGGGCAACAAGAACAGTAATTGAATAATACCCCCAGAGGATTTTTCTGCGCAAGGATAATGCTTTAAGCAGGCCAACAAAGCCTCTTGTCAGTCCTCCAATTCCTCCAAGAACAGCTGGGAGAAATATTGTATCTAGAAAAACTTGTTCCATTTTTACCTCTTAAATCCTAAAAGAGAAAATATCTTTTAAATGTTGCGGGGATCATACAAAAGATATATACGCCCCGACCGAGATTCGAACTCGGGTCACGGCCGTGAAAGGGCCGCATTCTTGGCCTCTGAACTATCGGGGCTTAAGGATAAAAAGAAGTATCTAAATTAGTTTTTAAAACTAACTAAATCAAAAAATTCAAATAAGGATTAAAGAAAATAATAAAAAATTACTTATCTTTCCAGGCAGCAAATCCTACGGCAATTGCATAAGCTATCGTGGCTATCCAGGAAACAAATGGAATGAATCCGGCTATTGGAATTAATGACAGAGCTCCAGGATACTTTCTTTTTTCAAAAATCCTCCACAAAGCAATAATCGTTAAAACCCATATTGCTGCCCAACCTGCAAAAGGTATAAGGACAAGGAATATTAATGCCCAGTGGAAATTTCCTAACTGAAGAATCATTGCTCCGTTTGCTATAGGAATCCATGCAAGCCATGGGTACTTATATTTCAGCTTTTTTGCTATTGTCATGAAAGCCAATGCAAAGTAAACATAAAATCCAAGTGCAAGGATAAAAAACAAAACAAGCATTGCTACTGGCAAAGCTCCCCATTCATTTCCGAATGTATTGAAAATATTATAATCCATTCTAACCTCCTTTCAATTAATCTTATTCTTGTAAGAGGAAATGATATATAAAATTACTGATTCTTTTTCTCAGGAATAATTATCCATGCTAACAAATAAGCTACTATCCCGGCCCCTGCAGAGAGAATAGTTATAATAGCCCATAAAAGTCTTATTATTGTCGGGTCAATGTCAAAAAATTCCCCTAACCCGCCGCAAACTCCTCCAATAACTCTTTCTTTCCTGCTTCTGTAAAGTCTTTTTTTAACCATTTTGAATATTTTATTTAAATGAGCCTGCTCGGATTTGAACCGAGGACCCCTGCCTCTCTTAGAAAATCCAAGAGATTTTAATCCTTGCGGATTAATTTCCTATAAGAGCAGTGCTCTAACCCGGCTGAGCTACAGGCTCCTTATTTATTTAAGAAATAAAATGTTTATAAAGTTTTATAGAACTGTCCTGGAAGGAAGGGGGATCTGACATCTTTATTAGGAACAAAACCTTTAATATCTTTACCTTACGCTTCTGCATGTAAGTAAAAAGGGAGAAACATTTTTTCCGTCGATAAAAATGCCTTTTTCCCCTATGTAAGTAAAATTTATAAAAGATAAAACCATTGATTTAACAGGCAAGAAGACAAAACTTCCCACTGTTTAATTTTAATAAAAGAGGAAAATATGGAAAAGTCTCTAAAAATAAGATATAATACAAAAGTATTTGTTAATATTCTCCTTACTTTTAGTTTAGTCATTTTTTTTGGTGTGATTTCTTCAGCTGAGATTAATGACACTCTTCATATAAATCTCCAGACAACATATGACAATGGAACCATTCAGTCAGGGACTTTCACATTTGCATTTAACATAACAGAGAATTCAAGTTCAAGCTGTTTAGGGCCTGTTGTTTATAATCATTCTCTAGCCAGGGCAACAGATACAAGGGGTATTGTTTCAATTTATCTCCCAACAAATGGTTCTGGCGGCGGTAATTTGAGTGAACTTAATTTTGACAAACAGTATTACCTGTGTTATTATCGTGACGGGGTTTTGAAAGATGTTTCCCAGCTTGGCCGTGTTCCGTATTCCTTCAGAGCGACGCAAATTAACCTAAGTGAAATAACTGTAGATTCTAATTTGAATATGACTGACTTTAATGTGACAGCGTCTTGGTTTAAAGGGATTTATGACTGGATTGTGGGTGTTTCAAGTCAAAATTATTTTACCTTTAACGGAACACAGTTTGATTTTAATGAAAGTCAGTTAAATACCACAATTGAATCCAAGATTAGCTCTGGAAGTGTAAACAATTCTGATTTTCTTGATGGTTATGACTCAAACTTTTTCATGCCATTGAATACAAGCGTTTATGGAGATTTTGATTTTAATGGAGGCTGGACAGGAGGAGGGTTCAGCATTTCTGGCGGGGACATTTTTGCGCAGACAGTTTATGTTTATAATATTACTAGTTTAAGTGTTTCAAATTTAAACATTAATGGAAGCTTGTTTCCACAAGAAGGATTTAACAATATTTTTGACATAGGTTCTGCTGACAGAAGATGGAGGGATTTGTATTTAGGCGGAGAAATTTCAAGTAACGGCACAGAAGATAATTATTTCTTGGGCAACGTGGGTATAGGGATGTCCTCACCATCTGAAAAA
>CAZQSV010000002.1:5276-23328 GCA_964596305.1 Candidatus Woesearchaeota archaeon | reverse complement strand
GGTCCTGGAACTAACTATGGTTCATCTTCATCAATAAGGTGGAAAGAGAATGTCATAGAAATTGATAATGCCTTGGATAAGGTTTTGAATATAAGAGGAGTTTACTTTGACTGGGATGAGGAGCACGGAGGCCAGAATGATATGGGTTTTATAGCCGAGGAAATTGGAGAATACATACCTGAAATAGTATCTTTTGAAGATGCAACAAACCAATCCAATCATTACACAGAAAACGGAGAGGACAAAATTTATGCATCAGGTGTTGATTACGGAGCTTTAACTCCTGTTCTTGTTGAGGCCATAAAGGAACAGCAGGAAATGATAAAACAACAAAACAACACAATTAATCAACTTAAATTGCAGATGCAGGAAATCTGCCTTAAAGACAAAACATATTCTTGGTGTTGAGATTAAGGAATAAATTTACTGATTAGCATTAAAAAAACAAAAATCCTTATAATGTGTTATTTATTGTATAGTTTATGAGGAAAGTTAGGGATGTAAGGAAACGCAGCAGTATTTTATTAATACTTTTTTTCACATTGACAATATCTTTTTCACAAGTAACATCTGCAGATGTTATTTCGTTAAATTCTGGCGGCGGAGATGAGTTTGTTCTGACTCCTGATAAATATATTGAAGGATTTTTCTTTGGGGCTGAAGAAGAGCCTTATGAAGAACCAGAGGAAGAAGAAGAGGAAGGCGGAGGAGGGGATGGTACAACTACCATCTCTATTTTGGTTGAGCCGACAAGGTTTGATGAATATCTCTTGGTAAATAAAGCTGTTTCAAGGGTGATAAAAGTTACAAATCTTGGAACATCGAATTCAGTGACTGTTGATGTTAGCCAGCAAAATCTTGATGGAATTGTTACTCTTGGTGTTACAAGCTTAACAATTGAGCCAGGTCAGACAGTTGAATTAGGAATTTTCTTCGAAGCTCCGGGAGAACCAGATGTTTACACAGGGAAAATTCTTATTGGGGATAAAGAAGTCTTAGTTACATTAAATGTAAGGGAAGGGATACTTTTATTTGATTCAAACATAGCTGTTCTTAACGAGAATTTTGAGGTTCCGCAGGAGGAAATACTTAGAACGCTTGTAACTCTGATTCCTACCGGAGATCCTGCAAGGCTTGATATTACTTTAGAATTCACAATAAAAGATTACACTGGTGAAGTTTACCTTACCAAGAGCGAGACTCTTTTAATTGAAGAAAAAATGGAGTTAAAGAGGAATTTTGATATAGGGAATCTTCCTCTTGGGGAATATGTTATTGCACTTGAGCTTATTTATCCCAATGGAGTCGCACCTTCAAGCGCGCACTTCAAGGTTATTGAGCGACCTCCGGTGATTATCCTCGGGAAAATCGTTTTGTTTTTGATAATCCTGATATTTTTAGTTGCAATAGCTATAATCATAATCTTAATTGTAAAAAAACTGAGGGAAAGAAGGAAGCAGAGTCAGATAAACCAAGGAGGCAAATCCTTTTCTGGTTAACAAAGTTTTATAAAAAACACATTTTTCCCTGAATCATGTTAATAGGTCTTGTGGGAAAGCCGTCTGCAGGAAAGTCAACTTTTTTCAAAGCAGCGACTCTAGCAGAAGTTGCTATTGCTTCATATCCTTTTACAACAATAAAGTCAAATCATGGAGTAGGGTATGTGAAAGTAGATTGCATTGACAAAGAGTTTGGGGCAGAATGTAACCCAAATCATGGATTTTGCATTAAAGGAAAAAGATTTGTTCCTGTTGAGATTATGGACGTGGCAGGTCTTGTTCCAGGAGCAAGCGAGGGAAAAGGACTTGGGAATCAGTTTCTAGACGATTTAAGAACAGCAGATGTTTTTATTCATATTTTAGATGTCTCTGGGAAGACAGATAGTGAAGGGAAACCAACAGAAAATTATGATATATCAAAAGATATTGAATTCCTGGAGAAGGAGCTGGACAAATGGTTTTTTAATATCCTTGTTAAAGCCTGGAAAACATTTATCAAGAAAGTGGAAACAGAGTCAAAAGACAGTGGCAAGGGGAATTTTTCACAGATAGTTGCCAAGCAGTTTTCAGGTTTGAAGGTTAGTGAAAATAATGTGAAAAATGTTTTGATTAAAAATTCTTTTCCAGAGAGGCCTGGTTTGTGGAATGATGATAATATGATGAGATTTGCTTCTGCATTAAGAAAAGAAAGCAAGCCGGTTATAATTGCTGCAAATAAAATGGATTTGGAAAAAAGCCCTGAGAATTATGAAAAGATTAAGCAGAAATTTCCAGACATGATTGTTGTCCCGTGTTCTGCTGATTCTGAGCTGGCTTTGAGGGAAGCTTCAAAAGAAGGGTTGATTGATTATATCCCAGGTGAAAGGGATTTTTCTGTTAAAGGAAATTTAAGCGAAAAGCAGGAAAGTGCTTTGAAAAAAATAAAAGAAACTGTTCTTGATAAATTTGAGACAGGCACTGGTGTTCAGGCTGTGCTGGATTATGCTATTTTTAACCTCCTAGAATATATTGCTGTTTTTCCTGCAAGCGCGAATAAGCTGCAGGACAGCAAAGGAAAAATTTTGCCTGATTGTTTTTTAATGCCTCCAGGAACAACTGCTTTGGATTTTGCTTATTATTTGCATACTGACTTTGGGAACAATTTTATTAAAGCAATTGACGCAAGGACAAAAATGGCTTGGGGAAAAGAACATAAATTAAAGCATCGTGATGCTTTGGAGATTGTGACTCGATAAAAAGATTTAAATATACTCGAGTATACCAAAGTATACTATGGAAACAACAATAAAAGTTTCTAAAAATGTGAAAGAGCATTTAGATAAAATGAAATTATACGAACGAGAGACTTATAATGATGTGATAGAGGTTCTTATAGAAGATAATCTGGAATTAAACGAGAAAACAAAGAGGGAATTAGCAGAAAGAATGAAAAAACCCAAGCTTATTTCTCATGAAGAAGTTAAAAAAAGATTTGGTTTATAATGTTTGAAATAAAATGGGATGAAAGAGCTTTAAATGAATTATATAAACTAGAAAATCAAATCTCTTCAAGGATCTGCAAAAAAGTTGATGAATTAAAAGATGGTTTTCAATCAAAAAACATTAAAAGACTTAAAGGCAAGAATGAATTTAGATTGAGGGTTGGTGATTACAGAATCCTTTTTTCTTTAGAAAATAATTTAATAATTATCTGGAAAGTTGGGCACAGAAAAAATATCTATAAGGGTTAATATGAAAATAAAAGTTAAGGTTAAACCGAATTCCGGAAGGCAGGAGGTTATTAAGGACGGAGATGGATATTTGGTTTATTTAAAATCGCATCCAGAGAATAATAAGGCAAATATAGAACTCGTCAAATTATTAAAAAAATATTTTGGAAGGCCGGTGAAAATAAAATCAGGGCTGTCTTCTCGGAAAAAAGTTATTGAGGTGGAGGCTTGAAATGAAATACGAATTTGCTCCAGAAATTCAGGAAATTGCAGAAGAGATTTCCACATTTTTGTTCCCGCATGTGAAGATTGAGAGGGTTAAATGCTTTAGGAGTTTTGGAACTTCTTCTAGGAGAACAGTTGCTAGATGTCATACAATTGGAAAGCTTATTCAGAAAGCAATGGGAACAGATGCTTTTTATGTTCTTGAATTTCTTTCAGAGAGATTTGACAAGCTCCCTGAAGAAGAAAAAATAAAAGTTATAATCCACGAGCTGATGCATATTCCTGCAACATTTGGCGGAGGGTTCAGGCATCATGACCGCGTCTGCGAGAGAAACATTGAAAAAAATTACCGCGCATATAAATTAAGAAAGAAAAACAAGGAGGAACAGGAGAGAAGAGAGCTATGAAAATGAAGAAAAAACAAAAGAAAATTTTTTTTAATTACAAAAAGAAAAAGATTAGTCTTGATGTCAGGATTTGTAGTTTTTTTGAAAAGTTTTCAGGGCTTATGTTTAAAAGAAGGCAAAACGCAGAAGCGCTTTTGTTTGAATTTAAGAATCCAAACAATATAAAAATACATTCTTTTTTTGTCTTTTTTTCGTTTGTTGCTGTCTGGATCGATGAAAAAGGAAAAGTTATCGGCGTTAAAAAAGTAAAACCATTCAGAATTTCTGTAAGTGTGCCTGGAAACAAAAACTTTGAAAGATTGATTGAAATACCCTTGAACAGTAAATACTCCGGAATTGTAACATTTCTCGTCGGGAGAGAAAGATTTAAATAGTTTTTATTATTTAGCTTATTATAATATTAAAAAGGAGGATCAAAGATGGGAAAAATAGTTGTTAAACAGGTTATTAAAAGAAAGCCAGGACATCTCTACTACGTTGATGGAAAAGGAAATGTATGTGAAGCAAAAATGGCTAGAGGTGGTAAAAAGAAAAAGAAAGCTAAAAAGGCTAAGAAGAAAACTGTAAAGAAAAAAAAGAAGAAAAAATAATTCTTCAATTGCTTTTTTATTTTTTTATTTAATTAATTTTATATACTAATTCTGTATTTTATTTTTATGACAACAATCTTAGGAATTGAATCCACAGCGCATACTTTTGGAATTGGAATTGTTAGGGACGGGAAGATCCTGGCAAATGTTAAAAGTACTTATGTTACAGAAAAAGGAGGCATAATTCCTATGGAAGCTGCGAAGCATCATAGTGAATCCAAGGAAAAGATTTATTCTCAGGCACTTAAGGTTTCTGGAGTAAGTGAAGAAGAAATTGACGCTATTGCTTTTTCCCAGGGACCTGGATTATCCCCTTGTCTTTTGGAAGGAATTAAATTTGCTAAGGATTTAGCAGAACGGTTAAGAAAACCACTTGTTCCTGTGAATCATTGTATTGCTCATGTTGAAGTTGGTAGAATTACTGGCGCGAAAGACCCTGTTATGCTCTATGCTTCAGGAGCTAATACACAGATAATTGCCTATGCTTCTGGGAAGTTCAGGATTTTTGGTGAAACCCTTGACTTAGGGGTTGGAAATTTTATTGATAATTTTGCCAGGTATGCTGGGATTGGATTTCCAGGCGGACCTGAAATAGAAAAGCTTGCGAAGAAAAGTTCTGGTGGTCCTGAAAAAAAATTAATTGAGTTGCCCTATACTGTCAAAGGGATGGATATTGCCTTGTCAGGAATTTTAACAAATCTTAAACAGAAGTTAGAATCAGGAAAATATGGGATTCAGGATCTGGCTTATTCAATGCAGGAAACTGTTTTTGCAATGCTAGTTGAGACTGCTGAAAGAGCTCTGGCTCACACAGGAAAAAAAGAACTGCTCTTGGGCGGAGGTGTTGCCTGTAATTCTCGCTTGCAGGAAATGTGCAAGATTATGTGCAAAGAGCGCGGGGCAAAGTTTTTTTGTCCAGATAGGCTATTGCTCGTCGATAACGGAGCTATGATTGCTTTTCTTGGAGAAATTATGTTTAAGAAAAAGATTTATGGAGAGAATTTGGATAAGATTGATATTAAACCTAAGCAGAGAGCAGATGATGTCGGGGTTGAGTGGAGGAAGCCAGAATAAAATTGTCATCAAAACATTTTTAAATAAACTTTTACCTTTGTATTTATCCGATGAACGAATTTTCGGGAGGAGAAGATCGTTCTAGATTAAACTTAACTAATAGATAAAATTAAACAAAAAATGACAGACGTATACACCATAATTGAAAAAGCAAGAAGAACAGGAAAGGTAGAAAAAGGAACAAATGAGGTCACAAAGGCAATAGAACGTGGCACAGCAAAATTTGTTGTTTATGCAGCTGATGTTGAACCAAAAGAGATTGTTCAGCATATACCTCTTTTATGTAAAGAGAAAAATATTCCTTGTAAAGAAGCTGACAGCAAACAAAAGATTGGTATTGCCGTTGGAATTCCTGTATCTGCGTCTTCTGTTGTAGTGATTCAAACAGGAGAGGCTGAGCAAGATATTAAAGCTCTTGAGGTACTTTCAAGTAAAACCAAAAAAGAAAAAGACGTTCCTTCTTAAAAATAAATTATTTCTTTAATTAAAAATGGAAAAAAAACGAAGACAAAAGAGAAGCAATGAAAGGATTGCTACAGCTGAAGCAGTTCCTGCACTTGTTCAGGAAATTATTGGAAGAACAGGTTTTCGTGGTGAAGTTACTCAGGTTAAATGCTTGGTTACCGAAGGAAGGGATAAAGGAAGGGCAATGAGAAGAAATGTTAGGGGCCCGATTAGAATAGGAGATTACTTGATGCTAAGAGAAACAGAAATTGAAGCCAGAAGAATTAAATCTAAAGTGACAAAGGGGGCTTATACTTAAGATGGGAGAAAAATGTCTTGATAAATTATTTGAAGATTTTTTAGATCACATTCTTATTTCAAATAAGGAAGAAATAGAATTTGTAGACCTTTCTCTAAGTGATGCTATATCTCTTCAAGAGAGGTGTGCTAAGGAGAGGTATATTGGTTATAACTCTTTGATTATACCTGTTATGTCTGTTAAATTAAATACTACTAATTATAAATTAAGATTCAGGAAAAATAAAAATGCCTAAATGCGTCTATTGCGGTAAAGATTATGAATTCCCTAGAGGAACTACTATTGTGATGAACGATGGAACAATAAATTGTCTATGTTCTTCAAAATGCAGGAAAAATATGAAAATGAAAAGAAGAAAGGTGAGATGGATTTCTAAAAAGACAAAAAAGAACGAGAAAAAGGATAGTGAAAATAAAGTGGTTTAGACTTATCAGTAAAAACCCTATAAAAAAGATTGTTTTCTATTTAGGATTTTTAAGATATTTTATTTTAGCATCGTTTAAAAATTCCTTTATATATCCTGTATTTTCAATTTCTCCCTTTTTCCTTGTCTCCTCTGCCTTTACATTTCCTCCAAATGAAGGAAGCAGAAAACCTGCTAATAAGAGTATCATTTCTAAACCTTTTCCTAAACTTTTTCTCATAAAAAATCAACATAATTTAACTATATTAATCCCTTTTTCTTTGTTACTTTAGAAAGGTAATCCCATTTAAGAAGTTTTTAGGGAATTTTGAGTATCTTCAGTTTTATCGACGGTAAATTTATCTTTTTGGCAGAAAGCTTTATAAAGGAAAAATGTGTTTTTTATACAGAAAATCAAAAAAGATTGAAGAGATTTTCTAAATTAAGACTTACAAAAAATAATTAAAAATTAGCCAATGCTATCTAATATAGGAAAATTAAAATGACTAAAAAATCAGAGTATACAGGGAAGCAGATACAGGTTCTTGAAGGTCTTGAAGGAGTTAGAAGAAGGCCTGCAATGTATATTGGGGGAACAGGAAAGGATGGTTTGCATCACTTAGTTTATGAGGCTGTTGATAATTCTGTTGATGAGGCTCTTATGGGATATTGCAAAAAAATAGAGGTTACCCTTAGCAAAGACGGTTCTGCAATAATCAGTGATGATGGAAGGGGAATCCCTGTTGACAAACATCCTGTGTTGAAAATACCTGCTGTTGAAGTTGCTCTGACAAGACTGCATGCTGGCGGGAAGTTTGACAAGAAATCTTACAAAATCTCTGGAGGACTTCACGGGGTTGGAATAAGTGTTGTTAATGCTTTATCAAAGGAAATGATAATTGAAGTTAAAAGAGACGGAAAAATTTACAGACAGGGATATTCAAAAGGAAAGACTTCGACAAAGCTTAAAGTTGTTGGAAAAGCTGGTGCCGGAGAGAGCGGAACAAAAATAAAATTCTGGCCAGACCCTGAAATTTTTTCAACAATTGAATTTGACTATAAAGTTTTGGAAACAAGATTCAGGGAAATAACTTTTCTTAATCCAGGTCTAAAGATAATTCTTGTTGATGAAAAGAAAGGTAAGAAAGAAGTATTTTTCTCTTCTGGAGGATTAATTGAATTTGTTAAACAGATTAACAAGTCAAAAGAAGTTCTTCACAGAGAGCCGATTTATTTCAAAAAAGAAGCAGATGATATAGTTCTCGATGTTGCAATCCAGTATAACAATGGCTATCGGGAGAGTATATTTGGATTTGTTAATACAATCAATACGGTTGAAGGAGGGACTCATGTCTCTGGATTAAAGACAGCTTTAACGCGAGTAATTAATGATTACGCAAAAAAGAAAGGTCTCTTGAAAAATAATGGTAAGAAAAGCGAATCTCTTTCAGGAGAAGATGTTCGTGAAGGACTTACAGCGATAATAAGCATAAAAATGCCAGAACCTCAGTTTGAAGGGCAGACAAAAACAAAGCTGGGAAATTCTGAGATAAAAGGGTTTGTTGATTCAATTGTGAGCAGAGCATTAGGAGAGTTTTTCGAAGAGAACCCTGCTGTTGCAAAAAAAGTAGCGCAGAAAGCTCTTGATTCTGCTAAAGCAAGGCTTGCAGCAAAAAAAGCTAAGGATCTTGTTAGAAGGAAAAATGCTTTTTCACTTTCTGGCCTGCCTGGTAAACTTGCAGATTGTTCTAACAAAAAAGCAGATAATACAGAACTTTACATTGTTGAAGGAGAGTCTGCAGGAGGTTGTTTTTCTGGTGATACAAAAATTGCTTTAGCAGATGGAAGAGATATTTCTTTTAAGAAATTAGTTGAAGAATATGGGAATGGAAAGGAAAATTTTTGTTATACGATTAAAGGAAATGGATGTATTGGAATTGCTAAAATAGAAAATCCAAGAGTTACCAGAAAAAATGTTTCAGTGATTAAGATTGTTCTGGATAATGATGAAGAAATTATTTGCACACCAGACCATAAATTTATGCTAAGAAATGGAGAGTATAAATTAGCAGAGAATTTAACAAGCGAACACTCTTTAATGCCTTTGTACAGAAAACTTTCAAAAATTGGCGGGAGAATTACTATTGATGGTTACGAAATGGTTTTAGATACTAATGGAAAATGGATTTTTACACATCTTTTAGCAGATAGATCTAATCTGGAGAATAATTTTTATTCTAAGAAACAAGGGGATTATAAACACCATATTGATTTTAATAAATTAAATAACAATCCTACAAATATTGTAAGAATGAAAAAAGACGAACATTTAATTTTACATACAAAACATCTGAAAAAAACATTACACCGAGAGGATGTTAAGGAAAAATGCAGAAAGATTCGTCAGAGTCCGGAGTTCAGGAAAAAAATGAGTGATTGGGCGAGACAGCCGACAGTTAATAGGATGCTTTCTGAAAGAGCAAAAAAGCAGTGGGAAAGCAATGAATATAAACTATTTATGGTGAAAAAATTCAGAGAATTCTGCAAGAATAATCCAGAATATGTAGAATTGAATAAAAGAATCCTGAATAATGCTCAGAGGGAATATTGGTCTAATCCGAAAAATAGGAAAAAAGCTTCTAAAAAAGTTAAAAAATTCTTTAAGGAAAATCCGGACGCTAAAAGTTATTTGTCAACTTTGGCAAGAGAACAATGGCAGAATGCAGATTTAATTTCTTGGAGAAGAAAGAAAACAAAAGAACAATGGACTCCTGAATTCAGGAAAAAACGAAAAGCATCTTATAACAGAACTTATTATCATAAGACAATCAAACTGATGAAAAGTGTTTTTGAGAATAAAGGAGACCTGGAAAATTTTGATAAAGTTAGAATTGAAAATAAAGACAAAAGTGTTTTGAGCATTGATACTTTTTGTCAGAGATTTTTTAATAATGATCAGATAAAGATGATTGAATCTGTTAAAAATTACAATCATAAAATAAAAAGGATTGAACGGCTAAATAAGAAAATTGATGTTTATGATTTAGAAGTTAAAGAAACCCATAACTTTGCTTTAGCGTCAGGGGTTTTTGTGCATAATAGTGCAAAGATGGCAAGAAGCAAAGAGATTCAGGCAATTCTTCCTTTGAGAGGAAAGATTCTGAATGTTGAAAAATCAAATCCTATTAAATCTCTTTCAAGCGAGGAAATAGTAAACATGATTACTGTAATTGGCACAGGTGTTGGCGAACACTTTAATATAGAAAAATTAAGGTACAAGAAGATAGTAATCATGACTGATGCTGATGTTGACGGAGAGCATATCAAAACTTTGCTTTTGACTTTCTTTTTCAGGTATATGCCAGAGCTTATAGAGAATGGGAATGTTTATGTTGCTCTGCCTCCACTATATAGAATAAGAAAAGGGCAGAGGGATTATTATACCTATTCGGACGAAGAGCTTAAGAAACTTTCTGGGAAACTTGGTTCTGGCTCAGCCAGTGTTACAAGGTTCAAAGGTCTTGGAGAGATGTCGCCGCAGCAGCTTTGGGAGACAACAATGAATCCGAAGACAAGAAAAATCAAGAAAATATTTATTGAGGACGCTGTTGAAGCAGATAGCACCTTTTCAATGCTTATGGGCAGTGATGTTCAGGGAAGAAAAGAATTTATCGCAGAAAATGCAAAGGAGGCCACATTAGACGTTTAAGATGGAGATAAAAGATTTACAAAAAAAGGCAGATGAAATTATTGATAAGATAGATGAAAAACTTGGATGTAAGCACAGTATTGATAATACGGTTCTTCATCTTATTGAGGAATTAGGAGAAGTCTCAAGAGAATTAAACAAGCCTAATATTAGAAATCAGGAAATTAATAAAAAAGGATTAGGATATGAATTGTCAGATGTTTTATTTCTTATTTCAAGAATAGCTAATTTGAATGATATTAATCTTGAAGAATCAATAAAAGGGAAAATAGAAGAATTAAATAAAAGACATAATTTTGATTTATAAAATGCCTAAAAAATTAAAACTTTCAACACCTGAATGGATATTGGGGGGATATGACTCAAAAGCTGACTGGGAGAAAGCAAAGGGGATTAAAGGTAAGAAAAAAGGGAAAAGTTTTAGCATCAAGGTTTGCCCGAAATGCGGAAGCAAAGAGGTTAGTATTGTCTTGGGAGGAGGAGAAGGAAAAGGCTCTAAGGGATGGGAGTGCAAGAAATGCGGATGGAAAGGAAAAGAAGTTGGAAAATTAGAATTAAACGAGGACGAATTTATGAAGTATTTGGACGAAAAGGAGGAAGGGAAATGATAAAAGCAGTGATATGGGATATTGGGGGAGTTATACTAACAGATCCAAAAGTAGGAGACTTTTGGAAGAACAAAGAAGACTCTAAGGAATTAAGAAAAAAATTTGGTTCTAATAAGATTTCAATTGATGACTTTGTATCTGAGGGCTCTAAATTGCTTGGAATGAATGAAAAAGATTTTCTTGATTCTTACAAAAAGGCTTATTTCTCTATTGAGCCAATACAAGAAGTTTTGGAGATTTATGAAAACATGAAAACTGATAAATATATCTTGTCTGATACAAATCCATTGCATTTAGAATTCATAAAGAAAAATTATGCTTCTATATTTAATCAATCCAAAAAGAATTATTTCTCTCCTGAGCTTGGATTAAGGAAAGATGATAGAAAAATTTTTGAATATTTAATTGAAAATTTAAAACTTCCTCCAGAAGAAGTTTTATTCATTGACAACAAAAAAAGAATTGTTGATTTGGCAAAAGAAACTGGATTGAATGTTATTCATTTTACAAATGCTGAAAAATTAAAAGAAGATTTGGAGAAATATAATATAAAATGACACAAAAAAAGCCAGAAAAATCAGAGAATATCCCTGATGATAATGTTCTTAATACAGAGATTTCAGGAGAGATGAAAAAATCCTATCTTGATTATTCTATGTCTGTTATTGTTTCAAGGGCTTTGCCTGCTGTTGAGGATGGTCTGAAGCCTGTTCAGCGAAGGATTTTGTATGCAATGCAACAGCTTGGTTTGAAGCCAAATACTCAGACAAAGAAATCAGCGAGAATTGTGGGGGATGTTATTGGTAAATATCATCCTCACGGAGATACTGCTGTTTATGAGGCAATGGTTAGGATGGCGCAAGATTTTTCTTTGAGATATCCTCTGGTTTTTGGACAAGGTAATTTTGGGAGTGTTGATGGAGATAGTGCGGCTGCTATGAGATATACTGAAGCAAAGCTAATGCCAATTTCTTTTGATTTAATGCAGGACCTTGATAAAGAAACTGTTAATTTTGTTCCGAACTATGATAATTCCTTGAAAGAACCTGAGTTGCTTCCAGGTAAGTTACCGACGCTGATGTTGAATGGTGCAACAGGTATTGCAGTTGGAATGGCTACAAATATTCCTCCGCATAATCTAACTGAAGTTTGTAATGCAATTATTTCTTATGTTAAAAAACCAAAAATTACTTTTGAAGAACTTTGTGAAATTATTACAGGACCTGATTTTCCAACAGGTGGAAGTGTTCAGGGTGACATGCTTGAGTTGTACAAGACAGGAAGAGGAAGAATGGTTATGCGTGGGAAAGTTACAACTGAAATAGTTAGAAAAAAAGAAGTTGTTGTAATTACAGAAATTCCTTATATGTTAAATAAGTCTTTGTTGATTGAGCAGATTGCAAAATTGGTTTCTGATAAAAAGATTAAAGATATTTCTGATTTGCGTGATGAATCTTCAAAAGGAAAGACGCGAGTTGTTTTGGAATTGAGAAAAGAAGCTAATCCAAAGTTTATTATTAATGCTCTTTATAAATATACTCGGTTGCAGGATAGTTTTAATGTTAATTTTCTGGCTTTATTGAATGGACAACCTAAGATTTTGAATCTGAAGGAAGTCCTTGAAGCATATGTTGGTTACAGGAGATTAATTATTACTAAAAGAACGAATTTTGAGTTGAGAAAGGCAAAAGAAAGACGGGAGATTGTTGAGGGATTATTGATTGCTTTGAAAGATATTGATGGTGTTGTTAATCTAATTAAGAAATCTAAGAGCAAGATAGAGGCAATAGAAGGTTTGATTAAAAAATATAAGCTGACTAAAAAGCAGGCTGATGCTGTTTTAGAAACTAAGTTGCATCAACTGACTTCTTTGGAAGTTGATAAATTGAAAAAAGAAGCAAAGGAACTTAAGGAGAAAATTTCAGAACTTGAAAAGATTCTTGGAAATATTAAAGAGGTTTTGAAAATTATTGTTAAAGAAGTTAATGAACTGAAAAGGAATTATGGTGATTCTCGTCGGACAACTGTTTTGAAATCTATTAAGGAAATTCGTGAAAAAGATTTGATTCAGGAAAAAGAAGTTGTTGTTACAATTACTGACAAGGGTTATTGTAAGAGAATGGATGTTAAATCTTACAGAGAACAGCGACGCGGCGGTCGCGGCGTGATTGGCAGCAATCTTGCAACAGGGGATTTTGTTAAGCAGTTAATTACTTGCTCGACTCATGATTATCTGATGTTCTTCACGACAAGAGGAAGGGTTTTGTGGTTAAAGGCTTATGATATTCCTTCTACTGAAAGATATAGTAAGGGCAAAGCTTTAGTTAACATTCTTGGTTTAAAAGAAGAAAAGATTACAAATGTTATTTCTGTAAAATCTTTTGAAGATAGTTTGTTTATGGCTACTAAGAAAGGGCAGGTTAAGAGGATTTCATTGAAGCATTTTTCAAAACCGCGTGCTTCCGGGATAAAAGCAATAAATCTTCCTGCTGGTAATTCTGATTTCCTTATTGGAGTTGAAGTTGTTAAAGCAGGGCAGGAAGTTCTTTTAGCTACGAGAAAAGGAAAGGCAATAAGATTTAATGCAGATGCTATTCGTGAAATGGGACGGGCTTCTTATGGGGTTACCGGAATTAAAATGGATAAGACTGATGAGGTTGTTAGTTTGGAAATTTTGAATACAGAGGCGGTTTTAACAATAACAAAAAACGGCTACGGAAAAAGGACTTCTGTTAAAGATTACAGAAAAACAGCAAGAGCAGGGAAAGGGGTTATTAATTTGAAAGTTTGTGAAAAGACAGGGGATGTTGTTACAACTATTTCTGTTAATAAAGAAGATGGTATAATAATAACAACTGCAAAAGGAATGGTGATTAGAACTTCTTTGAAAAGAATTAGGGTAATGGGGCGTGCAACTCAGGGAGTTAGAATTGTTAAACTCCATGATGGAGACAGTGTGACTGATTTGGTTAAGGTTGAAAATGGTGGGGAGTAATTTTTGTGGTTTTATCTTATAGAGATTTAGATTAATTTTATATATTTAAGTCATATAAGTATTCTTATGAGTAAATTAGAACTATTCTTCTCTAACATCCCTAGCTAAAAATCCCCACCAAGGAGCGCTTTCCCTGAGAATTTCTCCTGTTTCCGGATCAATATTCCACTTAACTCTTTCGCTGACCCTGAACAATCCCAAAAATCTGGCTTCTTTTCTAGCTTCATATTCATACTCTCCATTTTCATTAAGAGTAATGTTTGTATTATTAAGCCGTGCTCTCGTTCTTTCTCTTATTTTTTCTCTCAATTGCTCTGGAAGATATTCAATGAGTTTTGTTTCATTTTCAAAAACCCCGTAAACTTCTCCGTTGTGATTGTATAATTGTGCCTTGGTTGAAATATTTTCTCCATCGATTTTGATAATTGTGTTCCCAGATTTTCCTGCCATGACAACCATTGCTTTTCCGTTTTTTAATTCACATCTTATTGCAGAACCTGTTCTTGTGCAGTTTCCAGGAACTTCTGTCTCATTTACCCTTAATCTGTTCCTTTCCTGGACAGCTGTTTGAACCATTGTAGTATATCCTTCCTCACATCTCCTTTTAGCGACTATTTCTCTTCCGCCTCCTACAAAATCATTGGAAACAACACACATATCCTCTTCCATTAATTCATATTGGCTATTAACTTTTTCCATGCTTGTTCCATAGCCAAAAATATGGCAGCAAATTTTTTCTTCGTCTGTTTCACTTTGATTATTTGAGATTCCTCCTGTATTGTTTCCAGAATTATCACTGACTGCAATAATGCAATTTATACTTATTATGCCTAATGTTATAAAAAAGATTAATCCAATTACCAAACTTTTTTTCATTTTATAAGATACTTAAAGGTATTTATAAAACTTTTCCAAACCCAATTAATCTCCAGTGTCCTTCAATGTTTCTCGCAATGCCGACATTGTCTTTTTTTAGCGCAGTGGCAGGTATGTTTAGGGTGAGTTCAATCTCATTTTTGTCTTTATTTACTTTTTCAACACTTCCTACACTGGTGTTTGTATTGATATTTAGCATTAGGAGTTCTTTTGTTTTTATTGATTCAACAGACTTGTGTTCTTGTAGGCCAAAAACCTCGTGTAAAAGATTTATTTTAAGCTTGATTTTGTATTTTATCTCGGGAAGTTTGCCTTTATGCGAGACAACACAGCCCCTTAATGAGTCTGCTTTTGTGAGTGAAGGGTCTAAAGAGATTTCAATTGAAATGCTTGCTCCAGGGCTGACTTCTGATACAGAATTTCTCCCTTTGTAAAGAGAAATGACCTTTGCATCAAGAGTTTTATACTCAATTTTTCCATGAGGTTTTTTTATGTCCATTCCCGGCTTTATCTCAATTTCATCACCAACTTTTAGAGTGCCTTTTTTTAAAACACCGCCAATCACACCGCCTTTTAGATTTTCAAGCATGATCCCTGGTCTGTTAATGTCAAAGCTTCTTGCAACAAGAAAGATTGGATCAGAGCTCGTGTCTTTTTTAAGTATTTCTATTTTTGAAATTTCCTCAAGAATTTCTTCTATGCCAATTCCCTGCTGTGCAGAAGCAGGTATTATCGGGGCATTTTCAGCAATTGTGTTTTTAAGGAATTTTTTTATTTCCTTATAGTTTTCCAAAGCCTGCTCTTTTGTCACTAGGTCAATTTTATTCTGAACTACGATTATATTTTTAATTTCTTTTGCCTGCAATGCCATAAAGTGCTCTTTTGTTTGTGGTTTTATACCTTCATTTGCAGCAATGATTATTATAGCTGCGTCAATAATCGCAGCTCCTGAGAGCATTGTAGCCATAAGCATTTCATGTCCTGGCGTGTCAATGAAACTTACATATCTTAATGGTTTACCTTTTCCTTGGGTGTTATAGCTATCTCCGTCTTTGTAAACAATTGCGTCTGCATATCCTAGCTTAATTGTTATTCCCCTCTTCAACTCTTCTGAGTGGGTATCTGTGAATTTTCCTGTGATGCTCCCGAGCAGAGTTGTTTTTCCGTGGTCAATATGCCCTACAACGCCGATGTTGATTTCTGGAAGGTTTTGATTTTTTTCATTATCTTTACTGTTTTTTGTAATCATAATAATACTCAGGTATTTAGTCTTTAAAATCTATCGTTGTTCTGAAATACAGATTTTCTTTTAAAGACCGCTTTTTTAATAATCACATGCTTGAAAATACTTTATGCGATGGTGAAGAATATGTGTCTGAAAAAAGAGTTTGTAAGGGGGAACTTGAAGGATTAAAACCAAAATTGTTTCTGTTGAAAGCAGAAATTCAGGAATCTCCTGTTTTTGAGTATTTTGATGATGTGGTAAGATTTATTTCCAGAAGTAGAGGAAGGGGGAGAAAACGTAAATATCCTAAAGAAGTCATATTAATTAAAAAATCAGGAAGATATCATTATTGGAATGGATACAGTGATAAAATAACAAAATCTTTGCCTTGGGATAAATGGGCTCAGGAAGCTTATCCAGATTCCTACGACTTAGTTTCACGGATTGGGAAGCCTTCTGATCGTTTTAGGGAGGACCTCTTTAACATCCTTGAAACTCTTGAAGAAATTAAAGAAATAAAGAATAGGATTAATGAAGGTTAATCTTATTTAGATGAATCACAACCGAAAAAAGAAAACTCAGCTATTTCTTCTCTTCTTCCTTTGGGTTCTCTTCTTTTGGTTCTTCTTCCTTAACTTCTTCTGGCTTTTTCTCTGGTTCTGGTTCTGTTTTCTCTTCCTGTTTTGGTTCTACTCCAGGCTCTTCTGGTTTCTTTTCAGGTTCTTTTGGCTTGTTTTGGTCAGGGAAAATCTCTGGAAGTTTTTTACTTCCTTCTTTTAGAATTTTCAGATTAATTTGAGTTATATTTAAAGAGATTGTATTCCCTCTGACTGTTTTTCTTAAGCGAAGTCCTTTTGGTGCAGGATTTGAGACTTCCTTTTTTCCCTCGCGTTTGGGTCTCTTTTTCATGGCTTTTCCATATGTAAGAAGTATTTTTTTTAAGCCAATGCCTGGAACATCTTTATGAGCTGTGAATCCTGCTTTGTCGCTGGCACCTGCTATTTCAAATTCATAGCCTTCAAGGTCAGGAAGAAGATCTTTTCCCAGGATTTTATCATGAAGTTTCTTTCCGATAAGCTCCTCACTCTCAAGTTCAAGTTTGTATGTTTTTCCTGTCTTTTCTGCTATATTAATTTTGAACATAAGAATTAATTGAAAAGTTGGTTTATAAGGATTTTGATTGGTTTCAAAGTATTTAAATAATATATTTTTTTATTTAGTATATGAAAAAGAAAGGTGAAAAAATTATTATTCTGAAGAATGTTTCTAAGTATTATTACATGGGTGAGAATGTTGTGAAAGCTGTGGATGGTATTGATATTACTGTTAAGAAAGGAAGTTTTGTTGCTGTTATGGGTCCTTCTGGTTCTGGAAAATCAACTGCAATGAATTTGGTAGGGAGTCTGGATGTTCCAACGTATGGACATATTTTCCTGGATGGGGAAAATATTTCTGAAATGGATGAATCTGATTTAGCTCAATTAAGAGGGAAACATGTTGGATTTATTTTCCAGCAGTTTAATCTGATTCCTACCTTAACTGTTAAGGAGAATATTATGTTGCCAATGAGTCTGCAGGATATTGATGAATATGAAAAGGAAAAAAGAGTTATGGAATTGTTAAAGAAAGTCGATTTGCTTGATAGAGCAAAGCATTACCCAAATCAAATTTCAGGAGGACAGCAACAACGAGTTGCAATTGCACGGGCTCTTGCAAATGACCCCCCTGTTATTTTAGCAGACGAACCTACAGGGAATTTGGATACTCATACTGGTGAAATTGTTATGGATGTTTTGAAAAGTCTGAATGATGAAGGAAAGACAATTGTAATGGTGACTCATTCTCCAGAGCTTGCGAAAGAATATGCAGATATTGTTTATTGGTTAAAAGACGGAAAGATTGAAAAGATTACAACAAAAAGGAGTAAAAGTATGAAGAAGGTTGGAAAATGGAAGGGGGATTAAATGAA
>CAZQSV010000002.1:0-5176 GCA_964596305.1 Candidatus Woesearchaeota archaeon | reverse complement strand
AAATGAACTACTTTCGATTTGCATTCCGAAATCTCAGGAAAAAAGGCGTTCGTAGTTGGTTGACTTTGTTGGGGATTTTTATTGGCATTCTTGCTGTTGTATCTCTGATAACATTAGGGAATGCAATGAAAGTTGCTGTTACTTCTCAATTTGGTGCAGAAAATACAGAAATTATTACTATTCAGGCAGGAGGTCTGCAATACGGACCACCAGGTTCATTTGTTACAAACCCTTTGATAACAGAAGATGTTGAGGCGATTAATAAAATCAGTTCTGTTGAATTTGCAGTTGGGAGAAATATAAAAACAGGAAAACTTGAATATAATGATATACTTGGGATTGGCTCTGCGATTTCTATTCCAGAGGGTTATGAAAAAGAGATTTATGAGGTTATTGATGATATTGAAGTAGAGTATGGAAGGTTATTAGAGAGCGGTGATTCTGGAAAAGTGTTGTTAGGACATAATTTTCTTGATGGAGAAACAAATGGTTTTGAAAAAGATATTGTTCCTGGAAGAACAGTTTTAATTAATGATGAGAACTTTGCAGTTGTTGGGATCTTGAAAAAGAAAGGGAGCCTTCTTGTTGATTGGACTGTTTATATCTATGAAGATGAATTGAATGATCTAGTTGGGAATGAGGACACTGTTGATTTTATTGAGGCAAAAATAAAAAGCAAAGATTTGATGGATAAGGCAGAGGAAGAAATTGAAAAATTAATGCGGCAGCGTCGTGATGTTGATGTTGGCAATGAAGACTTTAGTGTAACAACTCCTGAAGCGACTTTGGAAACTGTTAATTCTGTTCTCGGAGCAATTCAGGCATTTGTTATAATTATTGCGTCAATTTCTATTTTTGTTGGTTCAATTGGAATTGTTAACACGATGACAACATCTGTTCTAGAGAGAACAAAGGAGATAGGAATTATGAAATCAATTGGTGCAACAAATTCTCAGATTTTCTCTCAGTTTTTTATTGAATCAGGATTTTTGGGATTAATAGGAGGAATTTTTGGGGTTTTTTTTGGTATTTTAATTGGTTATGCTGGAACTTTGGCCATCAATAACTGGCTTGGTTCTGATATTGGTTTTCAATTTGATTATATCTTAATCCTTTTTACTTTAATGGGAAGTTTTTTAATCGGGGCAGTTGCAGGAATAACACCAGCAATGCAGGCAGCTAAAAAAAATCCAGTGGAGGCACTGCACGGTTAAAATGATCTCAAGAGAATCAGTAAACTATTCTTTGAATAATCTGAAGAAGAGAAAGAAGAGGAGTTTTTTTACAATCCTCTCAATTTTTGTAGGCATCACAACAATATTTATTTTTGTTAGTTTTGGGCTGGGATTGTATAGTTATATTGATGAATATATGGAAGGGGGTTCGGCAGATAAAGTAATTATCCAGTCAAAAGGAACGAGCCTATCTGGGATGGATGATACTTTTGCGTTCACAGAGGATGATTTGGAAGCAGTTGAAGGATCTTCCGGAGTCTATGAAGCATCTGGTGTTTATTTTAAATCTGCAGAGGTTGTTCAGGGCAAAAAAAGATTTTATACCCTGATTTTTGGTTATGACCCTAAAAAACCTTTGATTATGGAGACTTTTAATATTGGTATTGAAAAAGGAAGGGATCTGAAAGAAGGGGATTCAGGAGCTGTTCTGGGTTATAATTATCTTTTTAATGAAAAGATTTTTCCAAAGGCATACTCTGTAGGAGAGAGGATTGAAATCCAGGAAGAGAAAGTAAGAATTGTTGGTTTTTATGAGGAGATTGGAAGCCCTCAGGATGATGCACAAATTTATGTGACTAATGATCTTATGAAAGATTTGTATGGAGAGAATATTTCCTATAACTGGATTGTTGCAAGAGTTGATACTGAAAATATAGATAGAGTTGTTGAAAACATTGAAAGGGATCTAAGAAAGGAGAGGGATTTGGAAGAGGGGAAGGAAGATTTTTTTGTGCAGTCTTTTGTAGATATGATGGAGACATATATGGTTGTTCTGGATATGGTTATTGGTTTTATTATTTTAATTGCATTGATTTCTGTTTTTGTTTCTGCAGTTAATACTGCAAATACAATGATTACTTCTGTCTTGGAAAGAACAAAGGAGATTGGGATTATGAAATCAGTTGGTGCTAGGAATTCATATATATTAGGAATATTTTTGTTTGAATCAAGCTTTTTAGGATTTATCGCAGGAGTTATTGGCTGTGCTCTTGGTTGGTTAATTAGCTATGTTGGCGCAGCAATTTTGGATAATATTGGATATGGATTTTTGCAACCTAGTTTTCCTATTTCATTATTTGCGGGCTGTATTCTTTTTGCAATTTTAACAGGCGCTATTTCAGGAGTTGCTCCTGCAATTAATGCAATGAAGATAAACCCTGTTGAAGCTTTGAGGTATGAATGAGAAGATCTATTTTTACTCATTAATCAATTTTATGGTCTTGTCATAATGGCTTGAAACTAACTCAGCCAGTTCTTTTCCTGCCAGAGAAGTGAAAGTATCTTCTGCTTGAAGGATGTCCTCTGATCTAATTCTATGTTTTAGCATTAATGAATCAAGTTTTTTTATAGATTCCTGAATTAATACCTCACTACTCTTTGGATTAATGAATTTTATTTGACGAATACTTTCTATATATTCCCGGACATCTCTAGGAGTATATTTATGATTTTTGAAGCAAATTTCAGCAATAAAGTTCTCCCGCCTTGTCTTTCTCATAAAGAAGGTATCTTAGAGTATCTTAAAAACCTTATGGCTAGCCTGAGAAATCTTAAATTTAGAAAGATAAACTTTATTTCTTACGCCTTTTGGAAGGTTCTTCGTGGTGGACTATATGATGATCTGCTAGCCGCTTTTTCTTTTCTTTGTTCTTCTTATGCCTTCTCCAGAAGAACCAGCCAACAACTGCAAGAACTACAATTATCCAAACCCAGGGAACGCTTGTTTTGCTTCCGTTTCTCCCTTCAAAATAAGAGGAATCAAATGTAACTTTTTTTGTCAGTTCTCTTCGGACATTTATTGAATCAGTGTAAAGTATATTTAATTCAATTTCGCCGTTGCTTGGGATTGCTTCAAAGTCTGCAGTGGTGTATTCATTTGAATCCAAGTCTCCGATGACTTTTTTGTTTGCTCCTTTAATAGTTATTTTATCTTGTTTGGGTATTTCTATTGTCAAAGCCTCAACATCAACATCTTCTGTGTTCAAGATTTCAAGAGTTAAGGTTTTTGTGCTATAATCATAATTTTTTATGTGGACTTCAAAGTCTGCTCTTGTATCCTCAATATAAATATCAAATTCTTCCAGAAGTTCTAATCCACTGCCTGAATATGTGACTTCAATTGGGTTATTTCCTTCGAGTGCATTATCAGAAACTCTTAACTTATATGTTGCGAGATAAAATGAACTATATGTTCTGGAGTAAGTTCCAGCATTTATTGTTATTCTATTTGTTATGCCTGGATCAAGGGAGAAAGGGTAATTCTCTTTTATTTCAAAACCCACAATTCCACATTCAGAGTTTTCGACTCCATCAATTTGAAAGACAACTTTGACATAATCCCCTGGGATTGCAGGATAAGGGTCTTGATTTATCATAGAAACATCTAATTCACAATTAGCTGCCACAAGAGGCATTAAAAAAAGACCTAGTATTATTAGTATCAATCCCTCTTTTTTCATGGTTTGTTTAAGTTAGTTTAGTTTTTAAAACTTATCTCCCCCAGTCTGCCTTTTCCTCTCGTTTGATTTCTGCAATTTCCTGCAAAAGAGAAACTTCTTTTGAGGAAAGAAGATCTTTATTCTTCTTGAATTTATGAAATTGTGCTTCTGTGATATTTGAGTAAAGAAACTTAATGTTTTTTATTCTTCTTTCAAAATTTATTCCTGGCATAGAGATTGCAAGTTCCTGTCCTTCTGTCGCTTCGTTTACAGACTTTTTTTCTGATTGCATATTTTTTATTTTTCCTACTTTTTCATTGTTTTCATCTAAAAGGTTCATTCCCTGTATTAGTTTCCCAGTTTCAATTTTTACTCCGAAGATAGCAGGGTTTGTGTTTCTGAAAACAAATTGATGGAGAATACTTGCTTTTGCAAGAGGTGTTAATTCCATAAGTCTTCTTTTCTCAATCTCTTTTTTTCTTTCCTGCCTGAATTCTTTTAAATTTTCTATAAGTTTGTAGATAACTTTTTCTTTCAGGATTTTTATTCCTTTAGTCTGTTTGGCAAGATTTTTTGCTTCTTCATCAATCTTAATATTAAATCCGATAACCACTGCATCAAGTTCGTTAATTTTTAAATTTGCCTTAGCACTTGCTATATCTGTTTTGTTTATTGAGCCAATCCCGGCCTTTACAACAGGAATTCTTTCGTCATGAAGCATTGTGAGAAGTGCTTCAAGGCTTCCAAGAGAGTCGGCTTTTGCAATTACTCCTTGCCCGCTTGTTTTAATGCTTTCTGTAACTTGCTTTCTAAAGATTTTGTCAATTTCTTCTTTATTGTCTCTAAAGACGACAAAAGGCATTCCAGGGAGTATATCTGCTTTTTCAACAATCTGCATTCTTAGTCCTGTGGCAGCTGTGATTTTTTCCTTTGGCGCGAATTTGTCTGACAATGGCTTTATTTCTTCAAGAACTCTTATTCTTGTGATCAAGGCTTCTCCTTCAAGTTTTGCGATAGCTATTTGATCATGCTTTGAAAGTTCTCCGTCGTAAAGAATTGATTCTAAGTAAGGATTGTCTTTTTCTTTTTTTCTTTCCAGGACAACTCCTCTGGCGTCTTTTGCAAGTGTCAGCCTGCCAGCCAGATACTTTTGGCTTAAACCGCATAAGACCATGACTAATTCAGAAATTCCTTCGCCTGTTTTTGCTGAGCATGGAACCAAAGCTATTTTTTTTGTAAAATCAGTTATTTTGTGGTAAAGGTCTGCGTCAAATCCATGGCTTTGCAGTGAGCCAACTAAAGTGAGGTATTTTTCATTAAAATTATTTTTTATATTCCCTGCCTGAGACTCTATACTATCTTTTATCTCTTCATCCATGTTAGTCTTCCATCCAGAAATATTGTCTATTTTGTTTAATGCTATTATAAAAGGTGTTTTGTTGTGTTTAAGGATTTGGATAACTTCTGCTGTTTGCGGTTTTATGCCTTCGTTAATATCAATTA
>CAZQSV010000001.1:14798-26056 GCA_964596305.1 Candidatus Woesearchaeota archaeon | reverse complement strand
TTACAATCTTAAAAACTTCTGCTTTTTTTCCAAGAACTTCTTGCAATTCAGATTCAGGAGCATTAATTACTCCTTTTATTGTTTTGAATTTTTTCAAGAGCTTTCTCGCGGTTTTTGGCCCGATTCCGGGAAAGCCTTCTAAAATAAACTGCATTCTTTCTTTTTTGTTTAATGATTTTTTATTTACATTTAACGGAGTTTCTCTTGGTTTTTTTCTTGCGAGAACAGAGAGGAATCTTGCAGTGTCTGCATAATCTTTTGTAAAGATTATGGGAACTTTGTATTTAAGAAGAATTGAAAGAAGAAATCCGCGGATTGAATTTGGATGCATTCCTGCTCTGTCCTCAGAACAACCATCTGAATACAATTCCTGCTCGTAAATTCCTTCGACAATAAGAAGTCTGTCAGTATATTGTCCAAGTTCTTCAAGCTGATTTAAGAGCCTTCTACTAATCATTGAACTTAGGAAATCTGAAACGGTTTTTCTTTCAATAGCAACTCCCTTGACAATATAATCTGCAACTTTTAGATATTTTATTTCAATCTCTATTCCAAGAGAAACAAGTTCTGAAATTACAAGAGAATTTTTTTCCCTGATATCAGCTGTTATTTTTAAAGTCTCTTTTGTGTCTTTGGGTTTTTGGGTAGTTTTGGAAAAAATATTAAAAAGAGGTTTTAGTTTTGTCATTTTATTTTTTTAAAGTGTTTTTTGCTTTTCTTTTTTTATCTTTTTTGAAAGGGAATCTTTTATAGATTTTATTGCAGAATGCATCCTTTTTTCTTTTGATTTTGATATGTAAAAGTAGGCTTCATCTCTCGTGTCTTTTGTGATGAGTATTATGAGTTTTCCTTCCTTTAACCTAGCTGTTCTTCCTGCTCTCTGTATTGCCCTTATTGCACTTGGTACAGGTTCATAAAAGATGACTGTATTAACTTCTGGGATATCCAGACCTTCTTCACCTATCGAGGTTGCAACAAGAGTATTTATTTCGCCTGCGCGGAATTTATCAAGAATTTCTTTCTGCATTTTTTGATTCATGCCCGGAACTTTTTCCAGCCCCTTAATGCTTTTATAAGATTCAGAATTTCCAGATTTGGAACTTTTTCTTGTTCCCTGGCCTACAAAAATATTTGGATTTATTCCCTGAAGTTCTTCAATGCTTTCTTTTATTTTTTTAGCAGTATCCCTGAATTGCGTGAAGACTATTATTTTGAATTTTTTGCTTTTACTTTCATCTTTTTCTTTTTTTATTATTTCTGTAAGCATTAAAATCTTAGGGTGTTCTATATTTTTTGAAAGGAGTTCATTTGATTTTATAAAGGCATAATTGAATTCTGGTTTTGAAACAAGCTTGACTACTCCTTTACTCTCTTTTTTCGCAGCTTTTCTGAATAATTCCCTAAGATATTTATTGAATCCAAAAAGAGTCTGTGTTTCAAGGAGCCCGAGGGCATGCTGTATTTTTATTGCCTGGGCACAAGTGCTTGACGCGAGGAGCATGTTGTAATTTTTGTTTCCTTTTGATATTGAAGAAAAAAGATATTTTTGCAATTTCAAAAGCCCTGTTTTTGTGGGTCTGCCGAAAAAAACCCTCCTGTTTCTTAACTCGCTAATATGTTTATTAAGAAGCTTTGTCAAAGAAGTCTTTATTTTTACAAATTCTGGGGGAAGCTGGAGAGATATTTTCTCAAATTTTAATTCCTGCAAATAAGATTTTACATCAGGGCTTTCCCTTGTTCTTAATTCCACAGCTTCTATGGAAAGATTCTTGCATACCTCTTGTATCTTTTTTGTCTCGCTTCCAGGGGATGCTGTAAGTCCCATGATTCTTGGATGAATGGCTTGTTTTATGTATTCTTTTGCAACGTAAGTATAATCATAATTTTTCACACATCGATGAGCTTCATCTTCAATAAGAAGGCAAACATCGTTTAGTTCATAACGTCTTTTTTTTAAGTCATTGGCAACGCACTGAGGTGTTGAAAAGATTATGTCTGTTGTCTGCCAGATTTCTTTTCTTTTGTTAGGTCTAACCTGGCCTGTAAACAATTGCATCTCTCCGAAGAGTTCTGGGAGATGTTTTTTGAAATAGTTCAGGTGCTGCTCTGCGAGAGGTTTTGTAGGTGCCAGAAAAACAACCTTTTCTCCAGGGAAAGCCTTCATTCGTTCAATAGAAAGCATAAGGGCTATAAGTGTCTTGCCTAAACCGGTAGGAAGTACAACTAGGCAGTTTTTTTCTGTGCATGCTTTTAAAATTCCTGCTTGGTATTCTCTTGGAAGGATATTTTCCAGGAATTTTGAAGATTCCATGAATTAAGAAAGGAGTCTGTTATTATAAAAAGTTTCTTGTGTTTTGTTTCTTACTTTTTTATGATACAAAACGCCAAGCCTGCAGAAAACAGAACAAGCAAAAGTCCAATAAATGAAAGAATATCGAAAGAAGGATTATTATTCAAGATAACATTCCCAGTTGTTTTAGTATTCAGAAGCAGAAAACCTGCGATTAAGGAAACACCTGCAAATGCCCCCATTATTTTTTTTGTCTTTAACTTGCACTTGTTTTTCATGTTTTTCTAAAATAAATCAGGTTTAAATGTTTTTTGTTATTTGAACTATATCAGAAGAAGTGCATATCCTACTCCAATCAACACTAATGCGGCGAGGAAACTCCAAAGTATTCGGCTTCCGAAAAATATCTTATTACCATCGAGGTCAGATAGAGGGAGCATATTAAAAAAAGCGAAGTAAATACTTATTCTTGCTAATTCTGAAAAACCAATCAAATAGCCTACGACTGCAAAGAGAAGATTAGCAGCAATTCCTGCAGCAGCAATCCATCCTATGTGTTCTTCAGTCATCTCAGAGTATGAATAAAGACCATGCCGTTTTGCCGCCCTGTGTATCTCTGGCTTTACATCAAAAACCAAAGAACCCATCCATACAAAATTTCCAAGAGTAACTAGGGAAGTTATTATGGGTAAAAACATTCCTGCCTGGAAAGGTTTCTTCAAATATTTGTGAGCCTTAAATCCATATCTTTTTACTTGCCATGTTCTGATATCTATCTCTGAATCAAGATAAAAGCTTGTAATCTTTTTTGCGAGAAAATTTATTAAAATAGCGAGGAACACTGCCAGGAGGATATAAGGAAAAGCAGACACACCTCTAAAAAATCCTAATGCAAAAGCAATGATAGGGATTACTGCTAACAAAGAATAAATTTCTTTAAGGTTGAGCATTTTATTTGTTAAGTTTAATTTATTTTACTATGCGTGAATTTCTTATAAAGTTTGTTATATTGGATTTCTCTTCTCATTTTGCTTACTGGCGATTGTTTACTTAATCACGGAAAAGTATTTAAATAATCTCAAATAGAGGATAGTATGCATGTAAAAAAGATATCAGAGGTAATTGGTTCTAAAGTTTATACTGACTCAGGAGACTATTTCGGAGAGGTTGAGGAAGCAAATCTTCAGGAGAATAAGGTTGATGGATGGAAAATAGGCGTGAGTGGCGGTGTTACTTCTTTTGTTGGAGGTGCTCGCGGAGTGATAATTCCTCATCAGTTTGTAAGAGCAATTAGCGATATTTTTATCATAAACAGGTCTATCCTGCCAAATCCTGATTCTGAAGTTGAAGAAGATCTTTCTGAAGAGTTGGCGTAAATATTTTTCAAGACAGAAAGCAGCAGATAAGATATTATTATGCATTCCCAGAAAATTTAAATACTATAAAAATTAACCTATAGTATTAATTACTATTAAAACAAAATGGTTGAAGAAATAATTTTAGGACACTGGATTTTTACGAAATTTGCTTTGCCGTTCCTCCTTATCTTTTTCATAGTTTATGGAATTCTTACAAAGTCTAAGATTCTTGGGGACAAAAATCAACTTAATGCACTTATTGCATTTGTCGTTGGCTTGATTTTTATTGCAGCAGTTTCTCCAGTATTGGTGGTTTCAAATTTAATTCTCTTCTTAACAGTTGCTACTGTTATCATGTTTGTAGGACTTTTACTCTGGGGATTTATTGCAGGTGATAAAGGCTTGGAATTTGATAAGGCTCCAAAGAGCTTGAAAATTTTTGTGGGCATTGCTATTCTTGTCGCGATTCTTTTTGGGACCTTATGGGCTGTGGGGATTCAAGGAGGAGCTTTTTTTGGGGATATCTTTAATTTTCTATTTGGGCAGGAAGGGAGTTCGACATTCTGGACAAACGCAGCATTTATTGTTGTGATAATTATTGCTCTTACGTTAGTTTTGAAAAACACCAGTAGTGGAAAGTAGTTCTATTGTTTTCAAAGAATATGACGCGGCTGCGAAACATATTTAAATAATCTTCACTAAATCTTTATATGATTGAGCAAATTCTTACATTGCAATTGGGCGGGTTTTATGGAGGTGATATTGGCGCTCTGCTTTCTTCCTGGGAGCAAATGGGATTTTTTAGTTATATCCTGCCTTTTCTTTTAATTTTTGCACTCGTGTTTGGAATTCTAACAAAAGTAAATCTCTTTAAAGACAATAAAGCAATTAATTCTATTATTGCTTTTTCTATTGGGCTTTTGTCATTGCAGTTTAGTTTTGTTCCAATGTTTTTCTCGGAAATCTTTCCAAGATTGGGCATAGGTCTTGCCATAATTCTTGCACTTCTTATTTTAGTTGGGTTCTTTGCACCTACAAAGGATGATGCCTGGACTCACTGGATCTTTTTAGGAGCAGCTGCTGTTGTTTTTATTGTTGTTCTTGTCCAGTCTTTTGGATGGCTTGGATTGGGTAATTCTTATTTGTGGAATTATAACTGGCCGGGAATTATAATGGTAGCAGTAGTTATAGGTTTTTTTATATGGCTCTTATCGAATAATCCTAAAGGACAGATAAAGAAAGTTAATCTTTCATTCCCAGGACCTCCTGCATACCAAAACTAAATCTTTTTATTTCTTCTTTTTAGAACTCTTTTTCTTTTTGGATGATTTGTGAGTGACTGTTACTTTTTTCTCAATTTTGTGATGTGTGGGATGGTTTGTTGGGCGTGTATATTTTTCTTCTGCCTTGTCTGCTAAGGTGTTTACTACTTTTCCAAAAGATTCCTGCATCATTGACATCTCTTTTTTAACTCCCTCAATGCCGCGGCCATATGACCCGACTTTTTCAAGTATTTCTGCCTGCAAGGTGTCTATGTTACCTTCTATTCTTCTCAGCCTGTCTGAAATGTTATCAATTTTTGTTTGCATGAGAATCTTGAATTCATTTAAGTCTTCAAGTTGTTTTTGTATTGCCTTTGTTTTTTCAGAGAAAACCTGTTCTGCAATTTCAATCATAGTATCTGTTGTGTCTCCCATACTTTGAGGATAATACCCTGCAGAATCTTCTCCGTAGCCCTCATATCCTTTAGAATATTCCTGAGGGTAACCTCCTGTTTCATACTGTTGCTGGTAAGGGGGGTATTGAGAGTATTGATTTTGTTCCTGTACTTGGGATGAGGACCTTGGTTGGGGCGCATATTCTCCTTGATCTTCAGATACCTCTTTGTGCATGGGTCCGAATCTTTCTTTGTATCTCATACTACTTGAGGGGGCTGGAGGTGGCATTAAATCCTCATTTGAGATTGAACCTTCTGTTGGGAGACTTTCTACATCTTCAGGTGTCATCATAGAAGGAGTCATTTCATTACTTCCTCCGGAGAAGTTTCTTGTGTTTTTTTCTTCAGAAGAAACAGCTTTTTTTATTCTTGCTTGATCTAAAGCATTAGTTATTTCTCTTGGAGAGAATCCTTGTTCTTTGAGATTTTCAGAAATTTCTTTATCAGGAAGATTTTGTCCTTTAAGTTCCATTACTTGTTCTAAAATACCCATATTTATTTTTATAATACTTTTAATTACCTTTTGATTTTTTTAAATCTTTTTTTCTGACGAATTCCAGAGGCTGGAACATTTTTGCCTGTTTTGATAATATTTCCAAGTCCTCTTTTCTTGCAAATTTTGAAAATTCTGCTGAAGCTGTTTCCAAAAAGGAGATAAGACGTTCCATGTTCCTTTTCATTATCCCCATATCTTTTTTTATCTCAAGCAAATCAGAGTTTGTTTTTTCTTTTACCTCAACAAGATTTTGACCAATTAGAAGCAAACGGTCTTTTAACATCCTGTTTTTTTCTTCAAGATCCCTTATTTTTGTGTTAACGTCTGGGAGATACTGGTTTTCGTATCCTCCAATCTCTTTTGCCATGGAAGACTAAAGTCAGGGCGGTTTAAATTTGTTTGTGTTAATGAACTAAATTAAAAGATTTATTTGTTTTTTCACACAAAACTCTTTAAACTTCAAACCTTTTTATGCTTTATATTTATCATTAAAATGGTAGAAGCTGGAAAAGAGAGAGGTGGAAGAATTGAAGAGGGGCAGGCCCAGCAAGAAGGGAAAGCCTTGTATTCTTATGAAATAAAAAGAGAAGGCGGTGAAGATACTCTTTACATGAATTATCTTGGGGCTCCTTTTGTTCCTAGCTTGGCAGATTCTCCAGAAGTAATGGAGAGGGCAGTTGATGCTTTAATTGAAAACCCAAATGTTTCAAGAATTATTTTTGTGCAGCAGAAAAATTATAATTATGACCTTAAGGAAACAACTTATCTCCTAGAGATGGCACATCTTTACACTTATCTGATGCATCAGGAAAAAATTTTATCAAGGGAAAAACTGGCACATGGTGATGAAAGGTTTTTTACAAAAAGGTACAACGAGCTTTTTTCTTTTCTTTTTCTCCTAAAGAGAGATCCTCTTGCAGCTTATTTTGAGTTAAGGAAACTTCTTGTTCAGGCAAAGATACTTTTTGAAAAACTTGGTGAATCTTATAAATCTGCTCAGTTGGCATATATTAGTGTTCTTGAAAAAATTCTTGGAATAGTTAACAAAATAAGTCTTATTAGAGATTCTACTCCTTATCTTGATAATTACAGAAAGGGAGACAGGGAAATTTACAATAAACTTTTCAAGCCAGATGTTATACCTAATTTTACTTTTACCAGGCTTGTTTCAGATATTCCTGAAGAAGCAGAAATAATTGATCAGTATGAGATCTTTGGCGACGAGGATAAAAATGATGCTTCTGTTGTGACAATCCTAAAGAGAAAGAATGATTCTAAGTTTTTGTATCATATTGTTCCACCTGAGAACTCTCTGAGTGAGGATCATAATATGCTATTGAATCTGGCTAGAGGGGTTTTGGTTGAGCATCAGCCAGAGGCAGAAGAGTTCACAGATACTGAAAGGACAAGACAGGTTTTTTTCAACATTTCAAAAGACCTTTTGCAGGACCTTGCACAAAGTAAAAGAATTAAGATTAGTTATTCTGAGATCAACAAACTTGCAATAATCCTTGTTCGGCACACGATTGGTTTTGGGCTTCTTGAGGTTCTTTTACAGGACAAAAATCTACAGGACATTTCTATGAATGCTCCAATTTCAATGATTCCTGTTTTTGTAAGGCATCAGGAGTTTGATGAGTGCATAACAAATATACTCCCAAGCCAGGAAGATGTAGATTCCTGGGCTGCAAAATTCAGGCTTGTTTCTGGAAGACCTCTTGATGAGGCAAATCCTATTCTTGATACTCAGCTTGAAATCGGAAAAATTCGCGCAAGAATTGCCATTATTCAGAGACCTTTAAGCCCTGATGGCTTGGCTTATGCTGTTAGAAGACACAGGGAAGAGCCATGGACTTTTCCTCTTTTTATCCAAAACAAAATGATAAATCCTCTTGCTGCAGGTCTTATGAGTTTTTTGGCTGACGGGTCAAGGACAATGCTTATCGCAGGAACAAGGAGCTCTGGTAAAACCAGCTTGCTTGGAAGTCTGATGCTTGAGATACTCCCAAAATACAGAATAATTGTTATTGAAGATTCTTTGGAGTTGCCAATTGAGTCCCTGAGAAAGTTGAAGTATGATATTCTGAGAATGAAAGTTCGTTCTGCTCTTCTTAAGACAACAACAGAGGTATCTGCAGACGATGGAATAAGAACAAGCTTAAGACTTGGGGATAGCTGTTTAATTATTGGTGAGGTGCGAAGTGTTGAAGCTCAGGCTCTTTACGAAGCGATGAGGGTTGGCGCGCTTGCAAATGTTGTTGCAGGAACAATTCACGGCGCTTCTCCTTATGGTGTTTTTGACCGTGTTGTTAATGATCTTGATGTGCCTGCCACAAGTTTCAAAGCTACAGACATTATAGCAGTTGCAAATCCAATAAAAACGCCTGATGGTTTGCATTCTTTTAAGAGGCTTGTCCAGATTTCGGAAGTTAGGAAACACTGGCAAAAAGATCCTCTGGAAGAAAAGGGTTTTGTTGATTTAATGAAATATAATGTTGAAACTGACCAGCTGGAGCCAACAGAGGATCTAATTAACGGCGACAGTGAGATTATCAAAGATGTTGCGTCAAATGTTAAAGGCTGGGCTGGGGACTGGGACGCTGTCTGGGACAATGTTTTGTTGAGGGCAAAGATAAAAGAAGAACTTGTGAAAACAGCTGAAAGGATGAAAAATTTCCAGATTCTTGAGTCAGAGTTTAGTACTCAATCAAATCAGGCTTTTCACAGAATTTCTGACGAAGTTAGGAAAGAAGTCGGCCTGCCTGTTAGCGACAAAGTTTTCCCTGCATGGCAAAAATGGCTGAATCAGGAAATTAAGAAAAGGAAGTTGTGAGATGAAATTTAGGAAAATTTTTAAAATAAAATTATTCGAATTTTTTTTGATTGTTCTTGGGATAAGTTTGGCTGCTATGGGAGGATATTTAATTTCTAATCAGTATTTGTTTTCTGGAATAATTTCTTTTTTATGCTCTTTTATTATACATTTTATTCTTTCAAGAAAGAAACAGGATAAGATTCTTTATGGAACTTCTGCAACTCCTAGTCCTGCTTCAAATTATCCCGAAGGAACAATTTATATGCAATACCATTCCTGAAAATCCCAAAATTTATTAACTAAATTTGACTATTTCTTTTAAGTAAATAATTATTTGCAAATAAAAAAGAGGAGAAAATGCCTGCATCTGATAAAGAGGTTAAAGATATTCTGAAAAAATATGGGAGAAAGATAGAGGAGAGAATTTCAACAACTTCTGCTTCTGGTGCGGCAAAGAAAGATTATAGCCAGGAATATGTGAGATTTAGGGAAGAGATGATTCCTGAGATTTCGAAATACGAGAAGTGGTGCAAAAGTCTTGGCAGCATGATCAAGTTAAAGTTTTCTGAGAAAGATACTTCAGAGGCAAAGAAAAATATTGAGGCAGCTCATCTTGATCTTGAGCCATGGCAGCCTTTGAATTTGAGTGTAATGGCTTTCATAAGCCTCTTTCTTCTGGGGCTTTTAATTTCTGTTGCAGTTGTTTTTATTAAAGGAAGTTTCATAGCATTTCCCCTTTTATTTTTCTTCCTCACAATTATTTTTTCATTATTTATTTTTTATTTTATGAAAGGTTATCCTGCAAGGCTTGCGAACAAATGGCGTTTGAAAGCTTCAAGCCAGATGGTTCCTGCTATTTTGTATGTAGTTGTTTATATGAGACACACGCCTAATCTAGAAAGAGCTATTGCTTTTGCAGCAGAACATCTGCAATATCCTCTGGCATTGGATTTGAAGAAAGTTTTTTATGATGTTCAGGTCGGGAAATATTCTACTATAAAAGAAAGCCTTGATAATTATCTTGAGAGATGGAGAGGTTATTCTGTTGAATTTATTGAATCATTTCATCTTATAGAAAGCAGCTTGTATGAACCAGATGAAACCAGAAGGATTCAGACTCTGGAGAAAGCTCTGAAAGTTGTTCTTGACGGTGTTTATGATAAGATGTTAAGGTTCACTCATAATGTGAAAAGCCCTTTGACCAGCATTTACATGCTTGGGATTGTTTTGCCAACACTTGGTCTCGCTCTTTTGCCTTTAGCAACTGCAATGCTTGGAGGACTTTTAACATGGATTCATGTTCTTATACTTTTCAATCTGATTATTCCTTTTTTTGTTTTTTATCTTACTGATAAAGTTGTTTTTTTAAGGCCAGGAGGGCATGGCGAGTCTTCGTTGCTTGAAAGAAATCCTTTATATTATAAATATAAAAGTAAGACACCTTATGTCAAGGCTCTTTTAATCACACTGCCTTTTTTTATTCTTGGATTTTTGCCTTTGATATTTCAGTACACGCCTTTTCCTGATATGATTGGTTTGCAGAAGGATTTTGCTTTTTCAGAAATCGGGCTTGGATTTTTTGGTGAAGGCAACTTTTTTGGTTTTATAGATACGGCTACAGGAGCTAAAGGACCTTTTGGAGCAGGAGCACTAATTCTAAGCATGTTTATTCCCCTTGGTATTGCGATGTTTTTTTCAACAGCGTTTAAAGCAAAGACAAAAGAACTGATTGTGGAAAGAGAGAAAACTAAGCAGCTTGAACGTGAGTTTAATAATTCTCTATTCCAGATAGGGAACAGAATTGGAAATGGTGTGCCGCCAGAGCTTGTTTTTGGAAAAGTTGCAGAATCTTCCAAAGGATTGCGGACAGAGGATTTTTTCAGAAAAGTTAATTACAATATAAGACAAATGGGCATGGGTGTTGAAAAAGCGATTTTTGATAAGAGAAGAGGGGCTATAATTCATTATCCTTCTGAGTTGATTTCTATAAGCATGAAAATCCTTGTTGAGTCTGCAAAGAAAGGATTAAAGATTGCAGCAGTTAGCATGATGAGCATTTCAGAATATGTTAAAAATATTCACAAGATTACTGCAAGGCTCAGGGATATGCTTGCAGAGGTCATATCTGACATGAAGTCTAATATGAATTTCCTTGCGCCGTTGCTTGCAGGTGTTGTTGTTGGCCTAGCTGCGATGATTACTGAAATTTTGTCAAAATTAAGAATAACAGGACTTCAGGAACAAGGTGCAGAAGCTTCGTTAGGAGGTCTTGGGGGCTTAATGGATATATTTGAAGTTACTCAGATGATTCCTCCATATTTCCTTCAGATTATTATTGGTATTTACCTAATTCAGATAATCTTTATCTTAACAAGAACTCTTGTAATAGTGGATTCAGGTGATGACAAGCTTCAGACAACAAATGCTCTTGGGAGGAACTTTACTTCAGGAATAATTCTTTATTTTATAACAGCTCTCTTTGCAACAATTGCTTTGTTCATATTAACAAGCGTTGTTATTGGAGGCTTAATTTAGTTAAATTTATTAAATAGGATTTGCTTTTTCTTTTATGAGGTGTTTTA
>CAZQSV010000001.1:9990-14698 GCA_964596305.1 Candidatus Woesearchaeota archaeon | reverse complement strand
TAATTTAGTTAAATTTATTAAATAGGATTTGCTTTTTCTTTTATGAGGTGTTTTATTAAAAAAGAAAAGAGAGGAGTTATAGCAGATTATCTTCCGTGGATTCTGATTGCTGTCGCAGTTCTTGTTATTTTGATGATTACAATTTTTGTTTTGAAGGGCAGAGGAATCTCACTTATCGATAAAATAAAAGATCTATTAAGATAAAATGGAACTAACAATAGGAACATTGATAAAAATAATTATTGGTGTTTTGGTTTTTGTAATTGTGATTGTGGGGGTTTACTTTTTTTTCAAGAATTATGTTATTGAATTTTTTAAGGAAGGAAATCAGACAGCCGGGGCTTTTCTGAGCCTAATAAAATAAAATGGAAAAATATTTTTCTAATTGAGATAATTTTATAAAAGATAAATTGTTAAATTAGATATGGCTAAAAAAGAAAAACCTATTATAAATAAAAAAGAGTTAATTCGTTTAATAAAAAAGACTGACGAAAAAAAGTTGCCTGAATTACTCATCAATACGGGTTATAGATCACATGCACGGTTTTCTAAAAGGTTACAGGGAGAAGATAGCCTTTCACAGGCAAGAGATTTAGAAAGAGCAGGAGAAGATTTTGAAGCAGCCAAAATTTATGATTGGTTAGCAGATATGACAAATCCGACTACAAAATTCCTTAAAGAAAAAAAGGAAGAGTATAGAAATCGCGCGATTAAATTGTATCAAAGTGCTGGGAGAGAACCAGAATCTTATAAAAATAAACGGAGTTTGGTTGGAAAAGTCGTTCCCTGTATAGCACTTGGCGGAATTGTTGGAGGATTAATTTTTTTATCACCTAATTTGACAGCAAATGCTATTGGTAGTCTAAATCAAACTTCCTCTAATTGGATTGGAGGTATTTTGTTCTTAATTGGAATTGCTGGTGTTTATGTTTCTTGTAGAAAGAGATAATCAATAAATTTATAACTTCTTTTCCATTTTTATTTTTTATGAGATGTAAGAGAGGTTTTTTGCTTGCAGAAGAGACTTTGAAAATTATACTGGCAGTGATTGCAATTGGTTTCTTGGCATATCTGCTTTTTTCTATTTATTCTGTAAGAAAAGAATCAAGGGAGTTGGAATTTGCAACTTCTTCTATTGACTTTTTGATGACAGAGATGAACAATGAAAAAACAGAGATTGAGATTTATAATCCTAGTGGATGGTGGATTGCTTCCTGGCCTTATCAGGGAATAATGCCTAACTTTTGCTCTAACTTGGATTGGGAAAATTGTTTATGCATTTTTCCAAAAGGAATTCTTGCAAGAACACCCTCTGCTTATGCAGATGATAGTAATAATGGTGTTTGCAAGGAAGTTTCAAAAAAAGTAATTGTCTCTTCTATAGAAGGCAAACAATTCCCTATAAAAATTGCAGATCCTCCTTTAATATTAAATGTAAATTATGGTGATGAAATCCTGATAACTAAAAAATAAATTAAAATGGACATAGAAGTTTTGATAAAATATTTAATATGGATTGCGTTTTTTGCAGTAGCACTTGCAGGACTTTATTTCATGCTAAAAAAATTTGGGCTGATTGGTTTTTAATCTAATGGAAATCAAAAAGATAAAAGAAAAGAATGTTGGAAAAAGAGGAGAGCTGACAACAAAACAATTAGTTACAATTATTGTTCTTGTAGTGAGTTTTATTGTTATCTTGTTCCTGCTTTTCAGATTGAATTTAGGTGAAACGTCAAATAAGGAGATTTGTCATAATTCTGTTGTTTTGAAGGGGCGGGCAGGAGCTGTAGCAGGACCTCTGAATTGCAGGACAAATTATCTTTGCATTTCTGGAGGTGGAAATTGTGAAGAGATAACCCCCACAGCAACAGTAAATGTTGACTCAAGGAATAAAGAAGAAATAATGGAAGCTCTTGCAAAAGAAATGGCTGAATGCTGGTGGATGTTTGGTGAAGGAGAAGTAAATTATGCTGATAGGGGCCCTTCTTTCAATGATGTTGCTTGTTCTATATGCTCAATAGTTGAATTTGATGAGAATATTAAAGGAGAAATAGGGTTGATTGAATACAGAGAATTCTATGACTACTTGAGAACCACTTCCAAATCAAAAACGCAAACATATCTTCAGTATCTTTATGATGTAAGTTCTTTGGAGGGTATTGATGAGGGGCTTAATCAAACTTTTGATAACTATCTAGACAAAACAATTAATCCTGAAAATAATTATGTTCTCTTAACAGGGATGTCAAAAGGAGTCTTCTTTACCCGTTTGTTAAGTAAACATGTTCCTGTTATGATAATTGAAAGGGATGCTGAAGATTATGATAAGGTCGGATGTGATATTTTTTTAACAAAATCGTAAATTAATACTAAAATTATAAAAATGAGAAGCTTGGGGGAAAATAAACTTAAGAACAAACGCGGGAACATATTGACTGAAAATATAATTTTTATTATTCTGAATCTTGTTTTTCTTTCAATCCTGATTGTGTTTCTGGTTTCTAAGATGAGTGCTGCTGCTGTTTTGGAAGAAATGCATGCAAAACAAATTGCTCTCATGATTAGTGCTGCAGAGCCGGGTATGACAATTCATCTTGATATGGAAAACGCAATAAACATTGCGAAGAAAGAAGGTATAAATTCAGGCGATGTTGTAACCATCAAAGAAAATGTTGTAACAGTTAAGCTTCGTGAAAAAGGAGGATATTCTTACAGCTTTTTTAATGATGTGGATGTTTCTGTTTATCCTGACACGACCAATCCTGAAGATATAACTGATTATGTAATTAAAATAAACAACTATAAAAATGAATAAAAGAGGAGACAAGTTAATTTCAGTGTATTGGTTTGCGATACTTTTCATAGTTGCAGGAGGAATTGTTTATATGGTTAGTGCTTTTTACGGAAAGCCTTATGATGTCAGAGGGGCTGAGGCAGATATTTTGACTTCAAAGATTGCCAAATGCATTTCTGAAGCAGGCTATCTGAAAGACGGGGTTTTGGAAGAGGATTTTAAAAACAATTTTATTGAGAGTTGCGCGATTAATTTCCAGGCAGAGGATGTTTATGACTGGAGAGAGCGGGGCCAGTATTATGTTGAAGTTGATATTCTGGAGTTTAATACGAAGAATAAACTTTCTGAACTTTCTGAAGGAAACCAAGGGCTAAAGTTAGATTGTGGGCTTGAGGGAGAAGGTTTTCCTGTATGCGTTGAGAGAAGCCTTTATTCTATAGATGAAAATGGAAATCAGTATCAAATAAACATACTCTCAATTGTAAGGAAAACAGAAAAAAATGTTCAATAATCTTTTTAATAGAAAACATGGGAAAACAGGAGAAGTAGGTGAAACAGTTACATGGATGATTGCTACAGTAATAATTATTGTGATTTTGCTTATTTCAATCTCTGCCACTGTTACAGGTATTTTTAATTTTAAAAATTTTAATTATATGAAACAGACAGATGTTCTGGCTTCAAAATCCTTTTTTTCATATCTTTTAACAGAATCTGAAGAAGGGACCAGTGTTTATGAGAAACTGGGTTCTGAAGATAATCTTAGTGAGTTTAACGGAGAACTGGCTAAAGATATTTTTACTGAATTTTATGGGAAAGAGTATCTTGCGGTTTGGATTGGGATTTTTCATAACAGAATAGTTCTTTCTTATGAAAGCAATGAATATTTTGGTAAGAGGCCTTCTCTTGTGGCTTATGGTATTACAGAAAAAGTTAAATTAAATGAAGATAAATCCATTGAGATGATTTTAAAAGTAATTAGCGTTAAAATTTAAGGAGTGGAAATGAAAAATATAATAAAAAATAAGAGAGGAGATATTTCAATAACAATTCTTGTAATAGGAATTGTGGCAATTTGCATAATGGCAATCTTTAGTTTTTATTTTTCAGATAGGAAAGTAAAAGAGGATCTTAATAGCATTGGAATTATTGACGAGGCTGCAGTTATGAAAGAAAAAATTTCTTTTTACAGAAATCTTGGTTTTAGCGAAGAAGAAATTGTTGAAGAATTTAAAATCAAAGATGAGACTTTTGAAGGTTTTAATTTTAAGTATTTTGATCTTAGTCTGGGAGGTATATCTGTAAGGTATGATATTGAAATTAAAAAACAAGCCAGTGAATAAAAACATTTTTAAACAAAATAACCTTGAAGAGAATATGGATAAAAGAAGTGGTGCTTTTTTGAAAGATATCAAAGGACAAGGATTGAGCACAAATGCTATTATTCTCATGGTTCTAGGGGTAGTTGTTCTGGCAGTTCTTGTGGTTGGTTTCTTTTTTGGATGGCAAACACTGCTTCCTTGGATACAACAGGATAATGTTGATACAATAATCTCGCAGTGTCAGGTGGCATGCACTACAGGTAATACTTATGCTTTTTGTGGGCAGGACAGAACTTTGAGAGCTGGGGGAGAAGAGGTACCTGCAAATTGTTATGAACTTTCAATTAATTCAAGTTATGCGATTTACGGGATTGACCCCTGCCCACAATTGCAAGCAGAATGCGCTAAGTTATTGGAAGGAACTGAAGAATAAAATGTATAATGATAAAGGTGGTACAGGGGGATAACCCCTAAAATTTAAAGATTCTTTTTTAAAGAAAAGTTGATAAAGTTTATTAATCTGTTTTTCTCTTTTTAAAATATGGATTATGCTGTTCCTCAAAAGCGAAAGAAAAGAAAAGACAAGAAGAAA
>CAZQSV010000001.1:0-9890 GCA_964596305.1 Candidatus Woesearchaeota archaeon | reverse complement strand
TTTTTTGTATTAGGAGCCCTAATTTTCATCCTTCCATATCTTTATATTTACACAAAAGCAGTTGATGAATCATGTCTTATAAAAACAGTAGACGCGAAAAATCTTGTTGTAGGTGATTTATTGTATAAGGATGTTAAAATGGGGAAGAGGATGATTAAGGCTGGCTGGGATGGGCTGAAAGAAACAGAGATAAAACAGCTCAAGGGGAAAAATAAAAAAGTTCTAATCAGATATGGGATTCCTTTTACGCCTGTTTTTTTAATTAGTTTCCTGGCTTTGATTTATTTGTGGCAGGCAGGCTTGTTTGAGGCTTTGTTGAGTTTTTTATGGAATCCTTCTTGGTAGCCAGATTTTTCCCTCCAATTTCTTAGGAGCAGCTTTTTTCTTTCTTATTTGTTGGATTTTTTTCTCTGTTTTGGAAAGGGTTTCCTGAAGTTCTGAAAGTTCTTCTGGTTTTGCAGGATTTCTCTCAGTAGGCATCTTTTCTTGGTAAAGAGGTATGACACTGATTATCTCATGACCAAACAAATTTGATGAAGAAATTTCAACTTTCTTTGGCTTTAATTTTGATTTTATCTTTTTTCCTATTTTTTTTGCAAGGGAAAATGCCTGAGGAGGTATTTTTTCAGAAGAAGGAATATGTTCTTTTGGAATAATGATTGTGTGCCCTTTTGCAAGAGGATTTATTTCAAGGACAGCAAGTGCTTTTGTGTTTTCATCAATCTTATACGAGTTAATCTGACCTGCGACAATAGAGCAGAAAATGCATTGATTTTGAAACTGTGAATCTGAGCTAGTTAACTTTATGTTATTCTTTTTCAAAAATTCTTCAAGCTGTTCAGGCGTCATTTCTGCAACCTGCTGTTTTGCAAATTCTTGTTTCTCTGCCGGAAATCCTTTTTTTATACTTTTAATTATCTGCTCTTTTACAGCTATTGCTTGTTCAGGGGTTAACATGTTTAAAAAAATAAGAAGTTATTAATAAAATTATTGGTCTTAGAATAATCTATTTTAGTAAATCTTTAAAAATCATCCAATTGCTCTTCTCATATCAATTACTTCAACAGAGCCGACACCTTTAATTTTTTTCATTTCTTCTTCAAGTTTTTCCAGTTCTTTTTCTTCAGGCCAGCCAAACAAGACAATCAATGCTTTCAAACCAAAAGCTATTGGCTGGATTTCAATTTTTGGATTTCCACAATCAGCTTTTTTCAAAGTTTCCCTGACTTTCTCTTCAATTTCTTTTATATCTGTTTCAGGAGAATCAGGCATAACTTTTATTTTTACAGCTACTATTCCCATGATTTATTCTAAAAAATGAAGTTTATAAAATATTAGGTCTGGGTTGATTGTTGTTTTTTATCACAATACTTAAAAATCATGAGTTTTTTGTTCATGAATACAAAATGGCTCAAAGCAATTACGAAAGAATTCTTGAGAAAATCTCAAAACTTTCTGGTCTAGGAAAGGATGAGATTGAGTCCAAGATTGAGGATAAAAGGTTAAAGCTTTCAGGGCTTATTAGTAAAGAAGGGGCTGCGCAGATCATTGCTTCTGAGTTAGGCATTTCTTTTGAGGGCGAGAGGCTTAAAATTGATGAGTTACTCCCTGGGATGAGAAATGTAAATGTTATTGGTAAGGTTATAAGAACTTCTCCTGTAAGGACATTTAAGACTAAAAAAGGAGAAGAGTCTAAAGTTGTTAATCTCTGGATAGCTGACAAAAGTTCAAATATAAGAATTGTTTTGTGGGATACAAATCACGTTTCTTTGGTTGAGAAGGGAGAGATTAAGGAGGGGGTTGTTGTTGAAATTAATAATGGGGCAATGAGGGACAATGAGATTCATCTAGGAAATTTCTCAGAGATAAAACCGAGCAGTGAAATTTTTAACGATGAGGAGCTTATAACAGAAAAAGTTTTTCATGGAAAAAACATTTCTGATTTTAAAAAAGGAGAATCTGTTGGTACAAGAGCATTTATTGTTCAGGCCTTTGAGCCCAGGTTTTTTTTCGTTTGCCCTGAATGCAGCAAAAAAGTTGAAAATGAGGGAAAAGATTTTGTGTGTAAGACCCATGAGAAAGTTATCCCTGAGAAAAGAGCGGTTATGACTCTTGTTCTTGATGATGGAACAGATTCAATTCGTGCTGTTTTATTTCATGAATCTCTTAAGGGACTTGGGATTGAAGCTACTGAACTTGAAGACCCAGAAATTCTTTTAAAGAAAAAAGAGAACATTCTTGGCAAGGAAATGTTCTTTTCAGGAAATGTTAGAATTAACAATTTCTTTAACAATTCTGAAATCATTGTTGATAATGTGAAAGAGGTTGACGTTGAAAATGTCATTAAAGAGCTTGAAAAATCGTGAGGTTAAATAATGGAGTTTACAATTACAACAGTTCTCTTGTTTGCTGTTTTTCTTACAGGTCTTGTAATAGCTTATCTAATTGGAAGAGGCACTGGAGCAAGAGGAAGGGATAGGCACTGGGAAGCAGAAATTCCTGTTCATAGGAGAGATGCTATCTTAAGGTCCAGAGCTGTGCTTGGAGGCCAGTTTTCAGAGCAGTTAGCTCCTTTCCTTCCTGATTTTAAATACAAGCCTACAGAGTGCAGATTTATTGGCAAGCCCATTGATTTAATTGTTTTTAATGGGATGGATGAGAAAAATATAAATGAAGTTGTTTTTGTTGAAGTAAAAAGCAAGAGTTCAAAACTATCTTCTTCTGAAAAGAAGCTCAGGAAAGCGATTGAAGATAAAAGAGTAAGATGGGAAGAGTATAGAGTTCCTGAAGATATAATATAAAGAGACTTAGATTTTTAATTAATTCTCTAAGTTTGAGAAACCTAATATATATCTCAGAGGCAAAAAATCTTTATAAATGACCGCCTTCTTAGAAAATTATGGCTGTAAAGACAGAGGATAAAGGACAAGTTAAAAAAATTAAAGATGCTATTTCTGATTCTAAAGATAAAAATAATGGGGAGAAAAAAGAATACAATCTGACAGATTTGCCAGGAGTTGGTCCTGCTGTTTCTGCAAAACTGGAGTCAGCAGGGATTTATGATCTAATGAGCCTGGCAGTGATGACTCCTCCTGATCTTTCTAATACTTCTGGGATGAGCGAGGCTGTGGCTAGAAAAGCTATTCAGGCAGCCCGTGGCATGATGGACTTAGGATTTGTTGAAGGAACAGAATATGCAAAGAAAAGAGAGAGTGTAAATTATATTACAACCGGAAGCAAGAATTTTGACAATCTTCTTGGGGGAAAAGGGGTAGAAAGCAGAGCAATTACAGAAGCTTTTGGCGCTTATGGCTCTGGAAAGACACAGGTAGGTTTAACTCTTGCAGTGAACTCCCAACTTCCTCCTGAAAAAGGTGGTGTGAGCGGAAAGTGTGTTTTTATTGACACTGAAGGAACATTCAGACCTTCAAGAGTAAAGCAGATTGCTGAGCACTATGGAGCAAATCCTGAAAAAGTTTTGAAAAATATTTTCATTGCTCGTGCATTTAATTCAGATCATCAGATTCTTCTTTTAGATAAGATTTCAGAAATGGTAAAAGATGGAGAACCTATAAAGCTTTTAATTGTTGACAGCTTGACAGCTCATTTTCGTGTGGAGTTTTCCGGAAGAGGGCAATTGGCAGACAGACAGCAGAAACTTAATCGGTATATTCATCATCTTATGAAACTGGCCGAGACTCATAATTTAGCAGTTTATGTGACAAATCAGGTTATGGCAAATCCTGCGCAGCTTTTTGGAGACCCAACAACAGCAATTGGTGGACATATTGTCGGGCATGCTTCAACATATAGAATTTATCTTAGAAGAGGCAAAGCTGGAAGCCGTGTAGCTAAATTGATTGACTCTCCAAACCTGCCAGACAATGAGATAGTTTTCAATGTAACTGATGCAGGGGTTGTTGATTGAATCCTGTGAATTTCTTTTAGAATTACTGATTTATAAAATGCCCTCACCAGGATTTGAACCTGGGTCTTTTCCTCCGCAAGGAAATATTCTATCCGGGCTGAAATATAAGGGCTTGTTCTTTCTATTTAGACTCGGTAAGACATTTTAAATCATTTTGGTCTTTCTCTTTATCTAAATTTTTAAGAACCCTTTTATTATTAATTATTTATGGAAGTAATTGCTGATTTGCACATTCATTCAAGACATTCTCGCGCAACTTCAGGGAAACTTTCTATTGAGAATCTTGAGAAGTACGCAAGAATAAAAGGTGTTAACTTGCTTGGTACAGGGGATTTTCAGCATCCTGAATGGAGAAAAGAGATTGATGAGAAATTGATAGAGGATGATAAAGGCATACTTAGGACTGCGAACGGGTTTACTTTTTTATTACAGACAGAAATAAGCTTGATGTATAGTCAGGGTGGAAAAAGGCGTGCTATTCATTTAGTGGTTTTTTCTCCGAGCAAGAAAGTTGCAGATAAAATCACAGATTTCTTGAAAAGCAAGGGCAGAATTGATTATGATGGAAGACCTATTTTTGGGATTCCCTGCCCAGATTTTGTTAAGTCTTTAAAAGAAATTGATGATAAAATTGAGATTATTCCTGCTCATTGCATGACCCCCTGGTTTGGCTTGTTTGGAAGCAAGTCTGGTTTTGATTCTTTGAAGGAATGTTTCCAGGATCAGACAGATAAAATTTATGCTGTTGAATCTGGCTTGTCAGCAGACCCTGAGATGCTCTGGAAATTTGAGGAAATTGCTTCGGGAAAAATAAATGTGGTGAGTTTTTCAGACGCTCACAGTTTTTGGCCATGGCGTATTGGGAGAGAGGCAACTATATTTGAGATACCTGAGCTAACTTATGACAATATAATCAAAGCAATAAGGACAGGGCAAGGATTGAAATCAACAATAGAAACTCCCCCTGAATACGGGAAATATCACTGGGATGGACATAGAAAGTGTAATTTTTCATGTTCTCCTGAAAAAACAAAAGAACTGAAAGGAATCTGTCCTGTTTGCGGTAAACCTCTGACCATCGGCGTTGATTACAGGGTTGAGGAAATTTCAAAATATCCTAAGGGATTCAGGCCAGAAACTGCAAAATCTTTTTACAAACTTTTGCCTTTACATGAAATTATCTCTCTTGCAGTAGGGGTTTCTATGCAGAGCAAAAAGGTATGGGGGATTTATGATCCTTTTATAAAAGAATTTGGAAACGAATTTAATATACTTTTAAAATTGCCAAAAGAAAAACTTTTAGTTCACATTGATGAGAAAATTGTTTCATTGATTTTAAAGAATCGTGAGGGAAAGATACAGATTAAGGCAGGATTTGATGGAGAATATGGGGTAGCTTTGCTTGGGGAAAAGCAATCAACTTTATCTTAGTAATCTCAATGGATTTTTCTTTTTTATCTGTGCTTATATTTTAGATACCCTTTTGGTTTAATCGCCTTTACTAATTTTAGAATATCTTCATTTAGAAGACTTTCTTTAAGCAGCATACCTCTAAATTTTTTCATTTCTTTTTTTTGTTGAAATTAACAAATTTGTAATGAGCGTCAGAAGTTTTTTTCTTGCATTTTGGGCAGGTTTCTTCTAAAGTATAAAGCCTACAGATTTTGCAGATTTTTAGTTTACTCATAAATCATTATTTGCTGAGACTATATTAAGGAGGTATCTTTTTAGCCTTGGGTGGAAAGATGTTGTAAAATATTTCTCTAGATCTCCTGGGCTTACCCATTTTAGTTCTTTTAGTTTCCCGCCACTCTTGAATTTTCCTTTAACAGCTTCACACATGAAGTAAATTGCTAATAAGTCTCTTTTTTCTTCATAAGTTTTGGCAAATACTGCTCCAAGGTTCTTAACTTCAAGTCCTGTTTGTTCTTTTATTCTTTCAATTAATGTCTGGTTTACTTCTCCATCATCAGAAAGTCTGCCACCTGGGAAACACCAACTTGATTGGGGGATGTAGGGATCATCTTCTCTTTTTCCTATTAGAATTTTTTTTTCTTTTGGGTCAAAAACTATTCCAAGAACAATTACACTAAACTGATTTATGGGTTTTTTATTTTCCATTTTACCTATAACAATCATAAAAATCCCTGCTTTTAAGCTTTGTGATTCTTGAATTTTTAAAGAAAAAACACCCTCCTCTTTTCCAAGATATTTTTTACTTCTCTGAAATACTAAAATATTTTTATTTTTTTATGCTAAATTCAACTCTTTTGGATTTTGCTTTTTTTTCAAAATCTATTAGAATCTCCCTTAATTCACGGTCAGACTTCTTTATATCCTCCGTTTCTTTTTCAAGAGTGTAATGTCCTGCAGAAGTATATCTTAACTTAGCATTCTTTACCTCTTTAAGTAATTCTTTTAGAATTTCTTTTATGATATTTATTCCATCAAGCTCAGAAGTTGTAATAAATAACTCTTTTTTAAGAATGGATTTTTTCTGCCTTTGAGTTTTTATTATTTCAATTATCTTTTCAGCATTTTCCTTGCCTGCAAGGCTTTCCAGTTGTTTTCTTTCATTTGGCGAGTCTTTTGCTTTTTGCAAGAAATCATAAACTTTTTCTTTTTCCTTTATTTTTTCAATTATTTTTTCTGCCTTTTCTCCAAGAATGCTTTTTAGTATTTTTTCAAAACTTTTTTCAAGTTCGTATTTCTTTTTTATTTCTTTTTGCTCTTCTTTTGTTACACGTCTCAGAGAAAGCTCAATTCCTCCTTTGAGAATTCTTAGCACTTTGCAGGCTATTTTTTTCTTTGGAACAATATAATCTCTAATATTTCTTATTCTTCCTGGCGCAACCTCGCTGAAGACAATAGAACCCTCAACTTCCTTATTGTCTAAATGAATTCTCACAAAGACATTTGTTCCTATGATTCTGTCCACTGTGCAAAGTACAACATCTCCTTCTTCAAGTGCCATTGAAAAACAAGAATTAGGCGAGTTTTAAATCTTTACCATCTCAATTTCAAGATTCTTTTTCAATAATTTGATGAACTCTTTTTCTTTGTCTCTGTGAACCAGACAACCAGCTGCAAATTCATGCCCCCCGACTTCGCCTCCTCCTAGTTCTTCTACTGCGGCGCTGAGAAGTTCGCGAACATTGCGCCCGCTTCTTCCGACATTCCTTACAGAGACTTTTATTTTGTCTTCATAATAAGCCATTGTGGTGATAACTGTTCCTTCATCATACATCGGAGAATTTGAAAGAATACTCGCTATTGTTCCGACGATTGTATCTTTAATTTTATCATATGCGTGGATTATAATAAATCCTTTTCCTTCTATCTTTTCTGCCTTTGAAACAAAATTAAGTCCTGAAATTATGTGTTGCTTGTATTTTGTATGAATTCCTTCTGCATCTTTTTTTGCGTTTGAAAGCTCCATGCAGAAGCTTAGCGCAGCATCACTTCTTCCAAGCCTTGAACACGCATTAACCATTGCACTTAGTTCACGGGCATCCTCAAGCTTGTTAAAGAATTTAAGGAGGTATATATTTCCAATCATTTTTCTGTTTTTTGCTTTCGGATTTCTTAAAAGTATTGCGGTTGTGAGTTTTTTCATTTCTTCTTCATTAAATTCTATAAGACTTTTGTATTTACCTTTTGAAGGTTCTATTCCTGCTTCTCTTAGTATTTCAATAACTCCGTGATAGTCTCCTGTGACTCCTGGGATATATGGTTGCGAGCTGTATTCAAGAGCTTTGTTTACAGGTCTTGTTGAAGGATAAATCATAAGTCCTCTTATTTTTTTTATATCTTCGTTGATAAGTCCATCACTAAAATTTTCAAGAGTTTCTATGTTTTCTTCCATAAGATCACCAATCATACCAAGGACAGCAAGTTTTGCAAACTTTTTATTATAAGAATCTATCTCATTGCAGAAAAGATAGGTTAGACCAGAACCACTAATTTTTTCTTCATTAAGCCATGAGTTGACTATTTCAACGCCTTCTGGAATTTCCTGGATAACTTCGTGATGGTCTATTATAAACACGTCTTTTAGACCTGCTTCTTTTATACAATCAAGGCTTCCTGAAGCAAGGTCAAGAAATAAAATCACTTTGTTTTGCGGGAGTTTGTGGATAAATTTTTCCTCAAGGTTTTTTAGAATCTTTACAGAGAATTTTCTGTCAAGTTTTTTTAGTGCCTGAATCATTATTGCTGCAGAAGTTATTCCATCAGTATCGAAATGGCTTATCACAAGAGTTTCCTTGTCCTTTGTCTTTTCCAAAAATTTTTCTTTTACTGACTTTATGGTCTCTTCCAAAGAATTTTTCTCTTTTTTTTGCATTTAAATCTTATGATTTTTACTTAATTAACGATTCGGTAGGATCAGCGAAAACTCTTTACATATTAAACCTAAATTATCTTATGGTATTTCTTGATTTTTCTCAGCTTTGAAGCTATCCTATCTCTTTCTCTCATAGCTCTTTTATCCTGCTTGTTCTTTTCGCGGTGATTTTTTATTCTCTCAAGCTTTTTCTCTAAATTTATCACATTAGGGATAGTATATTTGTCTTTTTCTTTTAGTATTTTTGAGATTTTTTTATCATAATCGTCTGGATGTATTTTTTCTCTTCTAAGGGTTTCACCTATCTTTTCTGATGTTAGTCCTTTATCTGCAAGTTCAATAACTTTTTTTTCGAATTCTTTTTGTGATATTCTTTTAGAAGGAGCTTTTACATTCTTCTTTGGTTCTTTTTTTCCAATTGTCTTTTTTGGCATCTTATAAAATAAAGGAGTTCATTTTTAAACTTTATGTGTGTCTTTTAGGGCAAAGGATTTAAATGTTAAAATCTTTATTTTAAGATTAAAATGGGGAAAACAATTGGTGTGGTTAGCTTAAAAGGCGGTGTTGGAAAGACTAGCATTGTTGCATCCTTGGGTTCTGCGTTTTTAGAGTTTGGAAAAAAGGTTTTATTAATCGACGGAAATTTATCATCCCCAACTTTAGGGCTTCATCTTAATGTTATAGATCCAGAAAAAACTCTTCATCATGTTCTTAATAGAGAAGCACGTACCAAAGACGCAATTTATAAGATTGAGGGGACAGAAGGACTTCATGTTATGCCTGCCTCGATTTTTAATAATAAGAGGGTAAGTCCTTTGCAGCTAAAAAATAGGATTAAAGGATTAAAAAGGAGTTATGATATTATTCTGATAGATTCCTCGCCGTCACTTGACGAAGAAACTCTTGCAGTTATTCTTGCGTCTGACGAACTTATTGTTGTTACAACACCAGACCGCCCTACGCTTAGTGCGACAATCAAGGCAGCCAAACTTGCAAAGCAGAGAGGGACTCCTATTTCTGGCCTTGTGCTCAATAAAGTTCATAACAGGGATTTTGAAGTTCCTTTTGGTGATGTTGAGGAGACGCTTGATATTCCTGTTCTGGCAGTAATTCCTTATGACCTGAATGTTCTTAGATCTTTGTCAGAGATGAAACCATACACGTTTCATAAACCAAAGTCAAAAGGAAGTGTTGAATACAAAAAACTTGCAGCTGCTTTGGTAGGAGAGAAATACAAGCAATCAGCTTTGAAGGATTTTTTCAGAAAGATTACTCCAAGCAGACAAGAAATTAACAGAGAAATTTTTTATAAGAGGGTGTTTAAGGAATAGCAAAGTATCCACTATGATTGAAAGATAAATCTTCAGTTTTGCTTACTTCAAGCTTATCATTCCGCTGAATCTTCTTAGAATCAATATAGGAAATTTTTTGTTGTCAATTAAGGCATCTTCCAGAACCAATGTTAAATTTTGGTCGAAGCTCCTTAGCTTTCCTACAAACTTTTTTCCGTTGACAAGTCTTATCGTAACAAACTTGCCTTTTACTTGCTCTAAGAAATCAAAAGGTCTATTTATTTTCATTTTAGCCACAATGTAACCAAAAAATTGGCAATGTAAT